>JAEDMN010000119.1 GCA_016302985.1 Kiritimatiellia bacterium
TGATGCGTTTGGAGACTGCAGCGGGCTAACATGCGTGACGTTTGACGGCGATGCGCCGACGGTTGACATGGATGGAGCGTTCAACGGGGTTTCCGCTGCCTGTGTCGTGCGGCTGCCGAGGAACAATGCGACCTACGAGGTCACCGACGGCACGTGGCAGGGCATGGCGGTCGAATGGCACGACGGCCCTGCCCAGCCGACCTTCAGCGTCGGCGGCAAGGGGACGATTGCGGAAAGCGGTGACGGACGCTATGTCGTGACGGCGAATGAAGGCGTGGCCCTGACGGAGTCCGACTTCGCCTTCCCCGGGACGCGGAAGGCGTACAGGGTCGAGATCGCGTCCGGCGGCGCGACGGCGGTCGTCGCGCTCAAGGCGCCGTTCGAGGTGGAGAGGTCCGGGGCGGTCGCGGACGGGCCGTGGACGGAAGACGACGAGGGGAGCGTGACGCTGAACGTCGAGATCGTGCCGGGGCTCTACTATGCGGCGGCGTCAGCGGCGTCGCTGGACGGGCTCGTCTGCCCCGGCGCGTCCGCGCCCGCCACGGCCGCGACCCGTCTCGTGGTCAGGAAGCCCGTCGGCAGCCCGTCCGGCTTCTTCAAGGTCTGGGTCAGCGAAAGGCCGCTGGCGGCCGGCGGCAAGTAGACGATCGGCGGAAGCGGGGGGAATCGCATGCGAGCGGAACCAGACCACAGTCGCCCTTCGTCAGCCCGTCGCCCGTCACCGTCACCGCTCGCGCGCCGATTGAAGATGGTTGACGGTTGACTATCGGCATGCGGATAGGGTAGACTGTCAGGGCAATATGAAAATGAGAATTGTCTTGGCCGCCTGCGCGGTTGTGGGATCCGTTCAATTGTGGGCGGAGGATCGGGATGACGTGCTGCGCGCCGCGCAGCGCAGCGAGAGGGCGGGTGCCGTGTCGGAGGCCGCCCAGGCCTACCAGAGCGTCTACGCGAGCGGGAAGCTGCCCGCCCACCAGCGCCTCGCGGCGCTCTGCGGCCTGCTCCGCACGGATGCCGCGCGGCGCGCGGAGCTGAGCCGGGCCGGACTGGCCAATTCCGACGAGACCTGGAGCGGCACCGTCGCCCAGGCGCTCGCGCTGCTGCCGCCGAAGACGGTCGACGCCGCGCGCGCGGACTGGGTGAAGACCCTCCCGCCGGCCTCCTTCCTCAAGCTGCTGCGCGCGCTCGTGCACGTGAAGAACCCCGCCGCGAGGGCCTTCCTTGCGGACGCCCTGGCGAAGTCCCCCGACGCGGCGGTGCGCTGCGCGGCCCTCGAGGGCACGGGCCGCGTCGGTTCCGCCGCCGATCTCGAACTCCTCCTGACGTGGATGCAGGGCGAAGACGCGGCGACCTCCGAGGCCGCCCGCCGCGGCATCATCCTTCTGGGCGACGCGAAGACGGACGCGGCCCTGGCCGCCCGGCTGAAGGCCTTCGCGGACAAGCCCGCGTTCCTCGCGCGCCTCCTCGACGTGCTGGCCGTGCGCAACGCCCTCGGCCAGTCCGCCGCGATCCTGCCGTTCCTCTCCCACGCCGACGTGAACGTCCGCATCCAGGCCTTCCGCTGCATCGGCCAGCAGGGCGGCTACGCGGAACAGGCCCCGCTGCTCGCCGCCGCCGCGAAGACGGCGAACGAGAAGGAGCGCCGCGAGGCGCGCAGGGCCGTGGTGAAGGTCGCCCGCCGCGCGGGCGGCGTGCAGTTCAAGGCCAAGCGCATCGGCAACTGCCGCACCGAGGCGTGCGGCGTCGCGGACTTCAACAACGACGGCAAGCCGGATGTGATCGCGGGACCGTACCTCTACCTCGCGCCCGAATTCCGCCCGGTCAAGGTCCGCGAGGTCAAGAGCGAGGTGAACGACGAGGGCAAGGGCTACGCCCACGACTTCATGAACCTGCCGCTCGACGTGAACGCGGACGGGAAGATGGACGTCGTCTCCGGCGACTGGTTCTCGAAGGAGACGTGGTGGATCGAGAACCTCCTCCCGACCACCGCCATCTGGACGCAGCACCTCATCGAGAAGACGGGCAACATCGAGACGGGCATCCTCGTCGACCTCGACGGCGACGGCAAGGCCACGGACTTTCTGCCCGACACGCAGATCACCTGCCTCTACCGGCTGGGCCGGGACAAGAAGGTCTCGGACTTCTTCTCGCGCGACTCCATCTCCGACGAGCGCTGCGACATGGGCCGCGGCTGCGGCGACCTCAACGGCGACGGCCGCAACGACATCCTCACGCCCGCCGCCTGGTACGAGCGCCTGCAGGACGGCGGCTGGAAGAAGCATCCGCTCCACGTCGGCTTCGACGACGGCGGCCGCGCCCTCGGCCATGCCTCCAACCTGATCGTGTTCGACGTGAACAAGGACGGCCTCAACGACGTCCTCGTCAGCTCCGCCCACAAGCACGGCATCTTCTGGTACGAACAGCTGAAGGACCGCGACGCGCAGGGCGAACTCCAGTTCCGGAAGCACGTCATCGACGACACCTGGACGCAGGCGCACTACCTCGGCTGGGGCGACATCGACGGCGACGGCGTGCCCGAACTCGTCACCGGCAAGCGCTTCATGGCGCACAACGGCGGCGACCCCGACGAGTACGGCCGCCTCTGCATCTTCTACTACGACTTCACGCCCGGACCCGACCCCGTGTTCCGCAAGTACGTCGTGTCGTACGACGCGGACATCAGCGTGGGCCTGAACGTGGAGTGCGTGGACATGGACGGCGACGGGGACCTCGACCTCGTCACCACGGGCAAGTGGGGCGGCCCCGTCATCCTCGAGAACAAGACGAAATAAGGGTGTTTCCGATGAAGATCAAGTTCGCATTCGTCGCGGCGGTGGCCGTGATCCTGTCCGTCTCCGGCGTGACGACGTTCTCGCCCGCGGCCGAGTCCGTGTGGCCGGCCGGACTCGAGCAGGAGATGAACACGCTCGTCGGCTTCTCGGCGGCGTTCGACCAGAAGGCCGGCGAGAAGGCCGTTCTCAAGCTCGTCGCGTGGTATTCGTACCGCGTGAAGCTCAACGGGAAGTTCGTCGCGTTCGGACCGGCCCGCGGCCCGAAGGGCTTCTTCCGCCCGGACGAGATTGACCTCGCGCCGTTCGCGAAGCCCGGCCGCAACGAGCTGCTCGTCGAAGTCGCCGGCTACAACGTGCCGAACTTCTACCTGATGGAGCAGGCGCCGTTCTTCAAGGCCGAGGTGGTCGTCGACGGCCAGGTTCGCACGGCCAGCCGCGCGAAGGGGTCCGACTTCACCGCGGTGCGGATGCCGCGCGTCCAGAAGTCGCCCCGCTACAGCTTCCAGCGCACGTTCGGCGAACACTACCGTCTGCCCGGCGCCGCTGCTGCGCCGCTGGCGCTCGCGAAGGCGCCGGAGCCGGTCCTCATCGACCGCCTCGTTCCGTACCCCGACTACGAGGTCGCGCCGCTCGTCCCGCTCTCCTTCGCCGACGTGCGGGTCGACGCGTCCCGCAAGACCTGTTCCGGCCGCGCGCTCACCCTGCCGGGCCACAGCTCCTGGTTCAAGGGGTTCCCGATGAAGGACCTCGAGCTCAATGTGACGTACCTCTCGCAGCAGCTCGCCTACGCGAACCGCCGCGAAGCCACGGCGGCCGAGAAGGGCGCCGCGTCCCGCGCGTTCGCCGCCGGCCAGTCGGTCCTGCTCGACCGCGGCTTCAACGACACCGGCTTCCCGGGCGCGACCGTCAAGGTCACGAAGCCCGGCCGCCTGATCGTCACCTGGGACGAGGTGCTCTCCGACGGCGAGGCCCGCGGCTCCGAGCGCTTCGGCGACTGCTGCAACGCGGTCGTCTGGGACTTCGAGCAGCCCGGCACGTACGAGGTCGCCGCGTTCGAGCCCTACACGATGCGCTACGTCGACTTCGGCGTGCTCTCGGGCGAGATGGAGCTCTCCAACCTCCACTTCCGCTCCTACAAGAACGCGACCGCCAAGAAGGCCTCGTTCCGCTGCTCCGACCCCGTGCTGGTGCAGCTCTTCGGCGCCGCCTCCGAGACCTTCCGCCAGAACGCGGTCGACGTCTTCACGGATTGCCCCAGCCGCGAGCGTGCGGGCTGGAACTGCGACGCGTTCTTCACCGCCCCCGTCTCCACGCTGCTGACCGGCAACACGGACCTCGAGCGCGTCTTCGAGGAGAACCAGGCGCTCCCGCCCGCGTTCGACGACATCCCGGATGGCGTGATCCCGATGTGCTATCCGTCCGACCACCGCGACGGCGTCTTCATCCCCAACTGGGTGATGTGGTTCGTGCTCGAGACGGACGAGTACCTGCAGCGCAGCGGGGACCGCGCCACGGTCGACATGCTGAAGCCGCGCTTCGAGAAGTTCGTGAAGTACCTCCAGGGCTTCCGGAATTCGGACGGCCTCCTCGAGAAGCTCCCCAGCTGGGTCTTCGTCGAATGGAGCCGCTGCAACAAGCTCGTGCAGGACGTCAACTACCCCTCCAACATGACGTGGGCGGACGTCCTCGACGCGATGGACCGACTCTACGGCCGGCCCGACCTCGCCGCCGAGGCGAAGCACGTCCGCGAGACGATCCGGAAGCAGTCCTGGAACGGCACCTGGTTCTGCGACAACGCGGTCCGCCAGAAGGACGGCACGCTCAAGCTCTCCGGCGAATGCACCGAGACCTGCCAGTACTACGCGTTCTTCCACAAGGTCGCGACGCCCGAGACGCACCCGCAGCTCTGGAAGACGATGATCACGGACTTTGGTCCGCAGCGCTACGACCCGAACAACCGCAGCAAGCTGCTGAAGTATCCCGAAATCTGGCCCTCGAACGCCTTCATCGGCAACTACATCCGCCTCAAGCTGCTCGAGCGCGCGGGCCTCGGCCAGCAGATCCTGCGCGAGACGAAGGGCTACTTCAAGTACATGGCCGACCGCACGGGCACGCTCTGGGAGAACGACACGACCTGCGCGAGCTGCAACCACGGCTTCGCGTCCTACGCAGCCCTGTTGCTCGTGAAGTGCGTGCTGGGCGTGGAGAAGGTGGACCTCGCCGCGAAGACGGTGACGGTCAAGCCGACCGATGTCGCGCTCGACTTCTGCGAGGCGACCCTGCCCGTCCCGGGCGGCGCGGTCGTGTACGGCTGGAAGACGGAGGGCGGCGTCCGCAAGGAGACGTTCACGGCCCCCGCCGGCTGGCGTCTGGTCAAGTGAGCCGGACTCCGGTTTGTCCTGCGCGGACAGCGAGAGCCGTCCGCGCGTGCTTTAGGGAGTGTGCGATGAAGATGAAGAAGACGATTCTGCTCCTGTCGGGTCTGGGCGGCTTGGCCGCGTCCGCGATTCCCGCCGTCGACCTGTCCGACGAAGCCCAGCGCGCCGCGCAGCCGAAGTTCGAACAGGTCTCGCATGGCTGCGGCGTGATGGACGGCGACTGGGCCGACGGCCGCTGGTGCTACCGCTACCAGGTGACGAAGCCCTGGATCGGCGGCCTGCCCGAATGGCCGAGCGTCAACCTGAAGCCGGCCGTGTCGGACTGGTCCGCCTACGACCGCCTCGTCCTCGACGTCTACAACGCCTCCACGGGCGGCGACGTGCTCAACGTCTACCTCTCCGAACCGACGGGCCGCCTGCAGAACGGCCTGCTGGCCTCGCCCGGGCTGACGCTGGACGACTACGGCTTCCGCCGCTGGACGATTCCGCTGAAGGGCCGCTGGCCGAAGACGACGAACCCGAAGACCATCGGCCGCCTGCACCTCTTCATGACGACCCCGACTTCGGCCGACATCCGCGTGAGCGGCTTCCACCTGCTGAAGCCCGGCGAACAGCCGCCGCCCGTCTCGGAAACCTTCCTGGAGCAGGTCGTGCGCCCGGGCGAGCGCCGCGCCGAACAGCTGAGGAAGGAACGCCGGCGCGCCGCCGTGGACCGCTTCGTCGCGCGCTGCCGCGCCGCCGGGCAGTCCGGGCGCCATGCCTGGATCGGCCAGGCGACGTCCATGGAGAAGGTGCGCCCGCGCGCCGACTTCGACGTCGCCGCCGCCGACCGCTTCGAGCTGTCCCTCGCCCGTGGCGAGTTCGAGTCTCGCCAGGTGCTCGTGATGCCGAACGGGCGGGACCTGAAGGACGTGACGGTCGAACCCGTCGGTCTCCGCCGCGGGGACGCGGAGCTGCCGGCTTCCGCCTTCAAGTGTTCCCCGATGGGCTACGTGAAGACCGTCAACCCGCCTCCGTACAAGGGCGGCGTCAACGTCGCGACGAACCTGCCCGGCGGCTACTTCCGCCAGGTGAAATCCCTGCCCACGGGCTGGTGGCCGGATCCCATTCTCGACCACCTGGACAAGGCGGACGTGGCCGGGGACGACGTGCAGAGCTTCTGGCTGCGCCTGAAGTGCCCCCGCGACCAGAAGGCCGGCCTCTACGCCGGCACGCTGCGCGTGAAGGGGGCGGGCTGGTGCGAGGAGTTCCCGTTCACGGTCCGCGTCTACGACTTCGAACTGCCCGTGCGGAGCCCGCTGCCGCTCGCGATCACGTTCGGGCCCGGCCCGCACACCCAGTTCGCGACGCCCGAGGACACGGCCCTCGCCAAACGCCTCAGGGCGGATCCGCAGTCCCCCGTCAACGCCTGGCGGAAGCACGAGACGGCCTGGGGAGACTTCCTCGCGGACCACTTCATCACGATGGACAGCCTCTACCTCAACGGCGCGTCCGGCATCCACTGGGACGTCCTCCTGCGCCTGAAGGCGCAGGGCCGGCTCGGACTCTTCAACCTCGGCTACTGGAGCTATCCCGGCGCCCTCGACGACGGCGCGAAGGACGCCTGGCGGAAGAGCACGCTCGGCCGCCTCGACGCGTCCTACCGGAAGGCGAAGGAGCTGGGACTCCTCGACCACGCCTATCTCTACGGCTGCGACGAGATCAGCCCGAAGTACTTCCCGAACATCAAGTTCGCGCTGGCCGAACTGCGCGCGCGCTTCCCGGGCGTGCCGCTCTTCACGACCGCCTACGACCACGACTTCGGCGTCGGCACGGACCTCGCGCAGATGGATTGGTTCACGCCGACGACCGTCAAGTACGCGGAGAACTACGCGAAGGTCGCGCCGTCACGCGCCGCCGGCCACCAGGTCTGGTGGTACATCGCCTGCGGCCCGCACGCCCCGTACGCGAACATGTTCGTCGAGTACCAGGGCATCGAGCCGCGCATGCTGATGGGCGCGCAGACGGTCAAGTGGCGTCCCCAGGGCTTCCTCTACTACCAGATGACCATCTGGAATTCCGAACGCCCGATTTCCGGTCCGTCCACGTTCACGGACTGGGAGCCCCGCAGCTGGACGCGCTACCACGGCGACGGCAGCTGGTTCTGCTGCGGTCCCGACGGCGCGCCCTGCGAGACGATCCGCATGGAGAACTTCCGCGACGGCCTCGAGGACTACGCCTACGCCCTCGAGTACGAGCGCCGCACGGGGAAGTCGTGCGACGTGCCGCCCGAGGTCTGCCGCGCCATCGACCAGTTCACCGACGACCCGCAGGTCTACTACGCCTGGCGCAACCGCCTCGCCGAGGAGATCGAGCGCGCAACCGGGAGATAGTGCATGCGTCTGCCGCCATCCGAACGACGACGGCTTCATCCGGATGGGGCGTGTCTACGCGGAGGCGGCGAAGAAGATTTCCGAAGAAGTGATGGTTGTTCCAGGAAGAGGGGACGATGACCAAGTTCTTTTCCTTGCTCGCCGGCGTTCTGGTCGTTCTCGGCAGTGGATCCGCCGCCGACGTTCTGCCGCCAATGCTGGACGACGACGTATGCGTGCCGAACGGCGGCATCTACCGCTTCTTTCCGAAGGCGGGGTGGCAGACTGGCATCAACAAGCGCATCACCAAGGTCTACGAGGAGTCGCCCTATCGGCGCTTCTCGGCCATGCGCTACTGGCGTGGCGGGTGGAATGCGCTTGAAGCGGGGAAGGACGCGTGGCGCTTCGACCAGACGGTCGAGCCGCTGCTGCAGCAGTGCCTCGCGGAGCGCGCGCGCATTGTTCTGGGCCTCTGCTGGATGTGCGGGGGCGGACTGCGCGGCAACACGAACGTCGTGTGGAAGGCCGATGACGGCAACTGGTGCGCGGTGCCGCGCTACCTCTACGACGAGCTGAAGGCAAGTGACCATCCGCTCAAGTTCGATGCGTCCTTCGGCGGAGGCCTGACGCCCGACTACGATTCGCCGATTCTGCAGGACCGCTTCCGCGCGCTGCTGCTGGCCTTCGCGCAATGGATCGAGAAGCCCGTCACGGGGACGCAGGTCCGGCGAAAGGACCTGATCTACGGCATCGAGCTTCGCTATTTCGGCTATTGGGGCGAGGGGGCCGTGAAGGGGGGAACCTATCCCGTCACGGAGGGTTTCGACCGTTTCATCGACGCCTATCTGGAGGCGTTCCCGGACATCCTGCTGATCGCACCGGCGCAGGAGGCGCTCCATCTGCCACAGGAGAAGGCCTATCTCAGGAATCCTTCCGATCCGCAGGCGTTGCGGGCGATGAAGCACGTCGGGCGGATGTTCCACGCGCGCAACCAGGCGGGACCGGTCGGCTTCTTCATCGACTGCTGGGAGCCGCGGACGCACCTGCCGACGGATACGCGTGTGATGTTCACGCCGGGAGGCGCCGTCGAGAAACTGGGCGACTGCCGTCTCAACCACCTGTGGGGCAACGCCTACGTCACGGGCGAATTCGCCTACTTCATCAGAAAATACAACAAGAACGACCTGCCGTACGCGACGCTGGGCGAACAGTTCCGCGAGCGGCATGTGAGCGGACTCTCCGTCCACAACTTCACGATCATCGACACGACGCAGGGGCCGGCGGACCCGTCGCTCGGGAACCGTCCGCGGACCAACGTGTGTCCGAGCGACGAGATCTGCGCGAACACGCGGCGGGCGCTGTCGACGCTGGGGTACCGCATCGTCCTGGGGAGTCCGAAGGTGGCACGCGACGAACAGGGAACGGCGGTTTCGTTCACGCTGACGAACATCGGCACATCGAAGATGTACCACGACTACTACCGCGTGCGCGTCTTCGCCGAGGACGTTGCGGGCAAGATCCTTGAATCCATCGACGTGCCGTTCGACCTGCGGACGCTTCAGCCGGGGGAGAAGCCGCTCGTGTGGGACGAATCACGTGGGACGACGGTTCGTGCGAACCTGAAGACGCGGCAGGGGCGTGTGCGCCTCGTCTTCGCGGACGCGAAGGGCATCGAACATCCGATGTGCCTCTCCAACCGCGGCCGCCGCGCCTCCGACGGATCGTACGGACTCGAGTAAGAGGAGAGACGGAGATGGCGTCTTCGGATTCTGCGGGCTTCGCCAGATAGGAGGAATTCATGCGTACGGTCTGGGTCCTGGCGACGATTGCTCTTGGTCTGATCCCCGCCGTCGCGCGGCAGGCGCCGGACGTGCGGACGCCGCCGGCCGGGGGCGGGTTCGAGGCGCAGCACAGGAAGAAGCTCTGGGTCACGTACCGCAGCTTCAACAGGGAACTGGAGCGAACGGGGCAGTTCGGCGCGATGGGCATCACGAACCGCTGCTTCTTCGCGGCCAACACGATCAATTCCGCCGGCAATCCCTATTGCGAATATCCGCATGTGGGGCGGCTTCTACCGCGATCCAGCCGTGCGTGAACGCATCCGCGCGCTCGCGCGGGCGCAGGCGGCGCTGCCGGACGCGCCGTCCGTCTCCGAGGTGCTGCTGGTGGCGGATCTCAAATTTACAATTGACAGGGAGCGGGGTACATAGTTTAAACTATCTATGTCTGGTGACGGCTGATGAGGTTCATTCACGTTTACGATTCCACGAGGACGGATGACATGAAAAGACGGACAAGCG
>JAEDMN010000120.1 GCA_016302985.1 Kiritimatiellia bacterium
GGCGGGGCGGGGCGTCTGAGTTTTGCTATACTGGTGCCATGAAAACTCAAGCTCTTCTGGCTGTTGCGGGATTGATGGCGGTGGCGCAGGCGGAGACGCCGTGGCGGGACGACCTGTGGCTCGGGCGCGGCTCCTTCTGGACGTCGCGCGCCGGCATCGAGGTCGAGAACCCGACGGACGCGGCGTGGGAGGGCCGGACCGTCTCCGTGCCCGTCGCGCAGCTGCCGTTCCGTCACGCGCGCGTCGAGGAGCTGCGCCTGGTGGACGCGAAGGGCGTGGAGCTCGAGTACGGCGTGTGGACGAAGGGTGCCACGCGCCTCGTGAAGGAGGGGCCGCTGCCGCAGGACGGCGTGTTCACGATTCCCGTCTGCTGCGCCGCGAAGGGGACGGCCGCGTTCGAGGTCTACTACGGCAACGCGGCGGCGTGGGGCCTGGCCGACTTCTGGGAGGAGCGTCCGGGCGCGTTCGTCAACGGCGGTTTCGAGGAATCCGACGCGAAGGGCCTGCTGGGCTGGAACGCCTCGGCCGTCGACGCGGCGCACCGGATGTCCGTCGTCCCGGGCGGCGCGCCGGAAGGGCGGCGCTGCATCCTGGCGGAGGCGGACGAAGGCGCCGCGCCGAGCTGGTTCGGCTATTCGCAGGCCGGCATCCCGGTGCGGCCCGGCGAGAAGGTGCGCCTGCGCGTGAAGCTGCGCGCGGAGAACGTGCGGAACGGCTACGCGGGCTGGTACGTGCACGCGGGGCACGCGAAGAAGGGCGACATCCTCAACAAGGTGTTCAACGCGGGCGCGGGGACCTTCGGCTGGAAGGACTTCGAGATGGAGGTGACGGTCCCCGCGGACTGCACGCGGATGACCGTCGGCAGCGTGCTGCGCGGCACGGGGCGCGCGTGGTTCGACGACCTGCGCATCGAGCGGACCGGCGCGTCCGCCGAGGAGCCGCGCGTCGTCGTGGGCGCGGAGGAGAAGCTGGCCCTGCGCGAGATCGGGAAGGACGCGGCATGGGCCGGGGCGGAGTGGCAGTACCGCGTGCCGGTGCGGCTGGCGAACTTCACGGACGTGGATCGTCCGAACGTGCTCGCGTCCCTGGCGCTGCCGGAGGCCCTGCACGCGACGCGCAACCCCGCGTACCGGCTGACGCTGGACGGGAAGGAGGTCCGCTCCTGCTCGCTCGGTTCGCGCCTGCTCTTCAGCTGCGCGCTGCCGGCGAAGAGCGCGACGACCTGCTACCTCTACGTGCGCTCCACCGGGAAGGCCGCGCCCGCGGCGCCGGCGGACGAGGAGCTGAAGAGCGCGCTCGGCAGCGTCATCCCGAGCGACCAGGTGCTCGTGAAGCGCGTGCAGGTCGGCAACGTCGAGGCGTTCAGGGCGCTGCTCGACGGGGCGGACAACCTCGTGAAGAACGGCAGCTTCGAGGCCGGGGACGCGGGCTGGAGCCGCAGCCGTTCGAAGGAGATCGCCTTCGAAGTCGCGGACGGCGGCCGCTTCGGCGCGAAGTTCGCGAAGATGACGATCCCCGTCGGCGTGAAGCCGAACTGGTCCGGCTGGCGCCAGACCGTGCCCGTCACGCCGGGCCGCGCCTACTTCTACGGTGCGTTCATCAGCGGCGACGACCTGACGGAGGGCGCGACCGTGCACGCGCACCTCCGCACGGCGAAGGGCGGGCTCAGCGCGGGCGGCATGCAGAGCGCGGGCCGCGGTGTGAGCGGCACGGCGCCGTGGACGCCCGTCTTCGGCACGCTCACGGCGACGGAGGACACGGCGAAGGTCGACCTGCAGCTGACGATGAACGGCACGGGCACGGTTGCGCACGACGGCGTGCTGCTGACCGAGTACACGGCGGCGCGGACGGGCGATCCCGAGTTCGCGCCCTGCCGCGGCGACGCCCCGGCGCTGCAGGTCGCGCAGGTCGACCCCGTGGTGAAGGTCTTCCGCGAGACGCCCGTCGAGGACGCGGGGGCGCCGTTCGCGGTCGCGCTCGCACGGAACGAGACGGAACCGCTGCAGCTCGCGGTGCGGTCCGCGACGGGCGGCCGCCTCGAGCTCGCGGTCGAGAGCCCGCTGCCGGTCGAGGTCGGCCGCGTGGACTACGTGCCGGTCGACTGGCCGACGGCGTACTACTCCTGCACGACGCCCGAGTGGGTGCTGCGCCATCCGCGGAACGGCGGGCAGTCGGACGGCTGGAGCGGCTGGTGGCCGGACCCGGTCGTCGCCGAACGGACCGCCGACCTCGCGCCGAACACGACGCAGGCGTTCTGGCTGAACTTCAAGGCGGACGCGGCGACGCGTCCCGGCGCGTATGCGGGCAAGGCGACGTGGACGCTCGACGGGAAGGTCGTGCGCACGGACGCCTTCACGGTCAAGGTCTGGGACTTCGAGATCCCGGCGCGGCCGAAGTTCGCGGCCGTCTACGACCTGCGCGTCGGTTGGCGCTGGCAGGGCCTCGGCGCCACGCAGGAGGCGCGGCGCGAGAAGCTCTGGGCGTTCATGGCGGAGAAGAAGGCGTGCCCCGACACGCTCGGCGAGTGCGTGAAGTTCGCGAAGGACAAGGACGGCAACGTGACGGCGGACTTCACGGAGTACGACCGGCTCGCGGAACGCTACTTCGACCACTACCGGTTCCCGGCCTCCTACATGCCCCACTTCTTCTACTGCTTCGGCTGGGCGATGCCGCCGAAGAAGGTGCTCGGCGAGGCTCCCTACGAGGGCGAATGGCCGTACACGGGCGCGGACTGGACGAAGCTGCGCCCCGCGTACAGGAAGGCGTACCAGCAGGCGCTGAAGCTCTACTGGGACCACGTGAAGGCGAAGGGCTGGGCCGACCGCCTCACGCTCTACATCTCCGACGAGCCGCACTTCCACCATGCGAACGTCGTCGAGCAGATGAAGGCCTGCTGCGCGATGATCCACGCCGTCGACCCGAAGATCCGCATCTACTCCAGCACGTGGCGGCACTGCCCCGAGTGGAACCAGTCGCTGGACGTCTGGGGCGCCGGCCACTACGGCTGCTTCCCCGTCGAGGAGATGCAGGCGCGCAAGGCCGCCGGGAGCAGGATCTGGTGGACGACCGACGGGCAGATGTGCACGGACACGCCGTACTGCGCGGTCGAGCGCCTGCTGCCGCACTACGCGCAGAAGTTCGGCGCGGACCTCTACGAGTTCTGGGGCGGCACGTGGCTGACCTACGACCCGTGGAAGTACGGCTGGCACGCGTACATCCGCCAGAGCGACACGCCCGGCAAGACGTACTGGGTGCGCTACCCGGCGGGCGACGGCTACCTGATCTACCCGCCGAAGGAGGGCGGCACGGAGCCCGTGACGACCATCCGCATGGAGGCCGCGCGCGACGGCGTGGAGGACTTCTGCTACCTCGAGCTGCTCGCGGCGCGCGCGAAGTCCGACCCGGCCGCGGCGGCGCTGCTCGCCGAGTTCCGCGAACTCGTCTCCATCCCGAACGCGGGCGGCCGCCACTCCACGCGCATCCTCCCCGTGCCCGAGAAGGTCGGCGAACTCCGCCTCCGCGCCGGCGACCTGCTGTCGCGGCGGTAGGTTGACGGATTCCCCGCGTTGTCATAAAATACCCACGTGTTTCCATTTGCCAACTCAACAGAAAGCTAACCTATGTTCTTCGCAGCAAGCGCCGTCGCGACGGCCATCGACTGGTGCATCGTCGGGTCGTTCGTCATCTACCTCCTCCTGATGCTCGGCATCGGCTTCGTCTTCTCGAAGAAGCAGGAGAACATGGGCGACTACTTCCTCGGCGGCCGCCGGATGAACAAGTGGGTCGTCGCGCTCTCGGCGCAGGCGTCGGACATGAGCGGCTGGCTGCTGATGGGCCTGCCGGGCGCGGTCTACGTGGGCGGTTTCAGCGAGGCCTGGATCGGCATCGGCCTGGGCATCGGCACGTACCTCAACTGGAAGATCGTCGCGCACCGCCTGCGCCGCTATTCGCAGGCCTGCGGGGACGCGATCACGATCCCGGACTTCATCTCGAACCGCTTCCGCGACCAGTCGGGCATCGCCCGCATCGTGGCGGCGCTGATCATCCTCGTCTTCTTCACCTTCTACACGGCCTCCGGGTTCGTGGCGGCGGCGAAGCTCTTCAGCTCGATGTTCAGCATGCCCTACATGACGGCGCTCTGGATCGGCGCCATCGTCGTCGTCTCCTACACGCTGCTCGGCGGCTACATGGCCGTGTGCTGGACGGACTTCATCCAGGGCTCGCTGATGTTCGTGGCGATCGTGCTCGTGCCGGCCATCGTGGTCTGCAACGCGGGCGGCTTCGCCGACACCGTGGACGCCCTGAACCAGATCAACGGCAACCTGCTGAACCTCTTCACGGCGGCGAACACGGGCAAGGCCTGCGGCTTCATCGGCCTCGCGAGCTGCATGGCCTGGGGCCTCGGCTACTTCGGCATGCCGCACATCCTCGTGCGCTTCATGTCCATCGACAACCCGGCCGAGGTGAAGGGCTCCCGCCGCATCGCGATGACGTGGGTGACGATCTCCCTCGGCGCGGCGGTCGTGATCGGCCTCGTCTTCCACCTCTGGCTGAAGCAGAACGGCATCACGCTCGAGCAGGTCGGCAACGACCCGGAGCGCTGCTTCATGGTCATGATCAACGGGATCTTCAACTCGAACGTGCTGGCGCGCGTCTTCGCGGGCGTCCTGCTCTCCGCCATCATGGCGGCGATCATGTCCACGGCCGACTCGCAGCTGCTCGTGAGCGCCTCCTCCTTCACGAACGACCTCTACAAGCGCGTGAAGAAGAACGCGTCGAACAAGGAGCTCATCCTCGTCTCGCGCGTCGCGGTGGCCGCGGTCGCGGTCGTGGCGGCCGGCCTCGCGATGAACACCGAGAGCGAGTTCTTCAAGGTCGTGATGAAGATGGTGAGCTTCGCGTGGGGCGGCTTCGGCGCCTCCTTCGGTCCGCTGATCCTCCTCGCCCTCTTCTGGAAGCGCGTGAACCTCGCGGGCGCCGTGGCGGGCATGGTCACGGGCTCCGCGACGTGCTTCGTCTGGAAGTTCGTGCTCGCGGCGAAGTTCGCCGAGGCGCATCCGATCTTCGGACTCTACGAGCTCGCGCCGGGCTTCCTGCTCGCGCTGGTCGTCACGGTCGTCGTCTCGCTCTGCACGAAGAAGCCGAGCGACGAGATCGTCGCCGAGTTCGACAGGGTCACGGCCCAGAACTAGGGGCGGCGGGCCCGGATCCGGCGCGCCGTCCGCCTTGCGGGCGGCGCGTCCCATTGAAAGGCTTTCGGCAGGGGGAAGGATTGACATGAAGACTCTGATCGTCAACGCGCACGTGGTCTCGCCCGGCGTCGAGCTGAAGAAGGCGTCCGTCGTCATCGAGAAGGGGCGCATCCGCGAAGTCACGACGTCCGCCGTGCCGCGCAAGGGCTTCGACACGGTCGTCGACGTGCGCGGCAAGTACCTCGTGCCGGGCTTCATCGACGTGCACCTGCACGGCGCCTGCGGCTTCGACGTGTGCGACGCGACGCCGGAGGCGATCGGGAAGATCGCGGAGGCGAAGCTCGCCGAGGGCTGCACCTCGTTCCTGCCGACCACGCTCACCGTCGCGAAGCAGACGCTGAAGGCCGCCGCGAAGGCCGTGGCCGCGTACCGGAAGGACGCGCGGTTCGCGAAGGTGCTCGGCATCCACCTCGAGGGCCCGTTCATCAACCCGGCCTGCTGCGGCGCGCAGAACCCCGCCTTTGTCCGCAAGCCGGACCTGAAGGAGGTCCTGGCGATCGACGCGATCTCCCCCGTGAAGCTCGTGAGCTTCGCGCCCGAGGCGAAGGGCGGCGCCGCGTTCGCGGCGCAGTGCCGCGCGCACGGCATCGTGCCGAGCTGCGGGCACTCCGGCGCGACGCTGGACCAGTTCCTGCCGGCCTACGCGGCCGGGCTGCGCCACCTGACCCACTTCTGCAACCAGATGACGAAGCTCCACCACCGCGAGATCGGCCTCGTGGGCGCGGGCTTCCTGCTGGACGACCTCGACACCGAGGTGATCTGCGACCGCATCCACCTCTGCGACGACATGCTGCGCCTCGTCTTCTGGAAGCGCGACCTCGCGCACGTGCAGATGATCACGGACTCCCTGCGCTGCTCGCACATGCCCGACGGCTACTCGTTCGAGATGGGCGGACTCAAGGTCCGCCTCGAGAAGGGCGAGGCGCGCCTCGTCGAGGGCGGCAACCTCGCCGGCTCCACGCTCTGGATGAACAAGGGCCTGAAGAACCTCGCCGAGGTGACGGGGCTGCCGCTCAAGGACCTCGTGCGCGTCACGTCCTGGAACCAGGCGATCGACCTCGGCCTCGGGAAGTCCCTCGGCAAGGTCGAGAAGGGCTACGTCGCCGACCTCGCGGTGCTCGACCCGAAGACGTTCGACGTCTGCGCCGTCTTCGTGGACGGCGAGCAGCGGATCTAGCGGTCCGTGCGGTCGATCCGTTGTCAGAGGGCTGTCTCATTGGCCGGGGCGTCTTGCCCCCGCCGATAGGTCTGTTGTGCGAAAAGGGAGGTGGCGATGAAGAGGGCAATGGTGCTGGCGATGTTGGCGGCGGTTGGCGCCGCGGGGGCGGAGACGGTGGCGCCGGGCGCGGGCGTGGCGACGGACCTCGAGGTCGCGTCCGGCACGACGACGCTCGTCGCGCACACGGGCGAGGTCGTGTTCGATCCGGGCGAGGACAGCATGCTCACGAACATCGCGCGCCTCGTCTTCTGGGTGGATGCGAACCGGAACGCGGCGGCCGACGCGTCGGGCGCGGTGCTGGAGTGGGACGACGTGCGCGAGACGTTTCCGGACGGTGCGCGCTCCGGCTTCTACAAGCGCGCGCGCGTGCACGTGCCCGCGGAGGGTTCGGGAGACGTGCCCGGCCAGGGTCCGACCTTCAAGACCGACGACCGCTACCCCGGGATGAAGTTCCTCGACTTCGGCGACTACGGCAGCGGCCGCTGGATGTACCTCGCGGACGCGCGCGGAGAAATGCTGCACCAGAGGGCGTTCACGTGGTACTGCGTCGTCGGCTTCGACACGCCGGACAACTGCGGGCACATCCTCTCCGACGTCTCGGCCCTCTCCGCGAAGGGCGCGGGTTCGGTCTACTTCCACAAGGGAACGGGCGGCAGCGCGGCCGGCTACATCTCGGCCACGAGCGCCGACAGCTGCATGTACAACGGCGAGACGCGGCTGAACGGCGCGCGCATCGATCCGACGACGCGGACGTTCGACTACGCCGACTTCCAGGTGCTCGGGCAGATCGGCCCGGCGGCGCAGGTGAAGAGTGATGGCAAGACGTACGACCCGAAGTTCAGCACGCTCTTCAACGACCGCAACATCGCGTTCCCGGGCTCCCCCTCCGGCTACCGCCAGGGCGGCGGCGTGCTGGGCGAGCTGCTCGTGTGGAACGTCGTCCTCACCGAGGCGCAGCGCCGGAAGGTCGAGGCGTACCTGATGGCGAAGTGGAAGGGGCGGACGTACGCGGGCCGCGTGGCGATCGCGTCCGGGGCGAGCCTCGTCTCCGGCCTCGGCGCGCGGGACGGCGCGCTCGTCGCCGCGACGGGCGACGGCACGCTCGTCAAGCAGGGCGCGGGCGCGCTCGCGCTGCTGGACGGCGCGGACGCGCGGGCGGCGGCGCTGCAGGTGCGCGAAGGCGCGGTCTCGGTGCAGGCCGGGCTCGTGAGCGGACTCAATCTCGCGCCGGCGGCCGGCGTGAAGACGACGCTCGGCGCGCCGGACAAGACCGGCGTCGCGGTTTCGGCGTCGGAAGCCCCCGCGGGCGTCGCGGGCATCGACGGCGGCACGGCCACGAGCGCCGTCACGGTCGCGCCGGCCGCGCTGCCGGCGAAGCTGCGCGTCGCGCGCGCGGCGCTCACGCTGCGTCCGACGGCGTCCGCGTCGTTCGCGGACGCGCCGTCGCTCGCCGAGCGGTACCCGAACCTCCTGCGCGACGGCTCCTTCGAGAACCAGGTCGTGGCGGACAAGTCGTACAGCGCCTTTGGCGCCGCGTCCGGCTGGATGGGCAACGTCAACTCCGTCATCGGAACGTACCTGAGCCCGTGGTACGGCGCCGCCGCCAATGGCGCCGCCGTGCCCAACACGATTCCGGACGGCCGGCAGTACGCCGCGCTGCAGGGCAGGGAGACCGCGGCCGGTTTCATCGAGCAGGCCTTCGAGGCGCCGTTCGCCGGCCTCTACCGCCTCACCTACTACCTGACGCGGCGCACGAGCCGGGGCGAGAAGGACGGCGAAACGATCCTGCAGGTGCTCGTCGACGGCGAAGTCGTGCACCGGAACGTCGTCGCCGCCGACGCCCGCGGGGACAAGAACGTCTTCAAGCGCTACGGTGCGCTGCTGCCGGCGCTCGCATCGGGCGCGCACACGATCCGCTTCCAGATCCTGGACAACGTGACGACGGACCGCGCGGTCGTGCTCGACGACATCCGCCTCTTCCCCGTCGCGCAGGGCGACTACCTCGCGATTCCGAACGCGGGATTCGACGGCTGCGCGAAGGTCGTCGTCCCGCAGGACCCGAACGGGTGGTTCATCGGTTCGACCGAAGCGGCCCAGGTCGTCGACGGATGGACGGCCACGATCCCCGACAGGTCCATCATGTCCTGCGGCCTCACCCAGCACAGTTCGTGGTGGAGCTGGCTCAACTCGCGCGAGAGCGCGACGGATCCCGTCGTCGACTACCGCAAGGCCTACCTGCAGCGCGCTGTCACGCTGGAGACGACGTTCACGGCCCCGCGCGACGGCGCGGTGCGCGTCGCGTTCGACTATTCGAACCGTTCGAACTACAACTGGGCGGACAATTCCGGCGGCCCCCGCGTGACGGGCCACGGGATCGCGCTCTACGTCGACGACGTGCTGGCCGCGCGGGCGTTTCCGCAGACGCAGCTGATGCGCACCTGCCAGGGCGGGGTCGAGCTCACGGCGGGCCCGCACGTGCTGAAGTTCGTCAACGAGATCCCCGAGGGCCGCACGGACGACTTCGGCGTGATCGTGGACGAGGTGCGGGTGGTGTACGCGGACAGCGAGTCGGGGGCGGGCTGGCCGATCGCCGGGCTCGACTCGTCCTGGGACCTGAACGACGGCGAACTCGCCAACCGGTCGCGCGACCTCCAGAGCGGTGCGCTCGTGTACTGGATGAAGCCGGGCGGGGCGTTCTCGCGCACGGACGCGGCGGTGCCGTCGAATGGCTTCTACCAGGTGAGGATCGACCTGCACGGCGCGCCGGTCGAGCGCGGGTCGGCCGCGGGCGTCTACCACGGCTACAAGCACTACCCGGTCGCGTGCGTGGTCCAGTGGGACGGCGTGGACGTCGGGCGGATCCTCCTGCAGGACGAGGAGGCGCGGACGATGGCGGTGCCGCTGCCGTGGTCGGAGGAGGGCGCGCATGCGCTGCGGTTCTACTGTCCGAGGGACTGCTCGGCGGACGGGGCGAAGGTGTTCGTGACCGGCGCGCAGGTCGTCCCGATGTCCGTCGGGCCGCTCCCCGGGGCGGCGGCGACGTGCGAGGCGGAGCTCGAGCTCGGGGCGGGCGCGACGCTCGACCTGCAGTACGACGGCGTGCTGACGGTGCGGTCCCTGAAGGTCGAGGGGAAGGCGTACACGGGCAAACTCGGCGCGGCGGAGCTGCCGTCCGCCCTCTCGGGTCCGGGCCGTCTGCTCGTGCGGGGCCGCGGCTGCTGCATCTTTGTCCGCTAGCGCCGGCGCACGTGGCCGACCCCCTTGATTCCGCGTTCCGTTTTTGGCATA
>JAEDMN010000121.1 GCA_016302985.1 Kiritimatiellia bacterium
TTCTGCTGGGCGATGGGCGGCGAGAACCAGGTCTTCGACGACATGGACGGCATCGCGATCGAGGACCTGCGGTAGGCGTTGGACACCGTGGATTTGGAAACTGCAATTTGAAACCGGAGGATGGAAAGATGATCCTGGAACAGTTCAAGCTGGACGGCAAGGTCGCGATCGTCACGGGCGCTGCGCGCGGCATCGGCCAGGCGTACGCCCTCGGCCTCGCGGAGGCGGGCGCCGACATCGCGGTGGTCGACGTGATCGACATGAAGGAGACGGCGGAGAAGGTCGAGGCCCTTGGCCGCAGGGTGGTCTGCATCAAGGCCGACCTCTCCAAGGGCGAGAAGGAGAGCCCGAAGATCGTCGCGAAGGTCGTGAAGGCCCTCGGCTCGGTCGACATCCTCGTGAACAACGCCGGCATCATCCGCCGCGAGCCGTTCACCGAGCACAGTGCGAAGAACTGGAACGACGTGATCGCGATCAACCTCTCCACGCCGTTCTTCCTCTCCCAGGCCGCGGCGCGCCAGATGATCGCCCAGGGCCGGGGCGGCAAGATCATCAACATCGGCTCGATGCTCAGCTTCCAGGGCGGCATCCTCATTCCGGGCTACGCGGCCGCGAAGGGCGGCATCAAGTCGCTGACGATGCTCATGGCCAACGAGCTCAGCAAGCACGGCATCTGCGTCAACGCGATCGCCCCGGGCTACATCGCCACGGAGAACACGCGCCCGATCCGCGAGGACAAGAAGCGCAACAAGGCGATCCTCGACCGCATTCCTGCGGGCCGGTGGGGCACCCCCGACGACCTCAAGGGGCTCTGCGTGTTCCTCGCGGCGCCGGCGAGCGACTACGTGACCGGTTTCATGTACGCCTGTGACGGCGGTTGGCTGGCCCGATAACTAGATGAAGATTCTCACCCGATACGTTCTCCTGGAGTTCTGCATACCCCTGGGCTACTGCCTCACGGGGTTCCTGTCCATCTACCTGCTGTTCGAGCTTTTCGGCTCGTTCGGCAGGCTGGCGGCGGCGAAACCGGGCCTGTGGAACGCGCTGACCTACCTGGCCGGGTACCTGGCGCCCTACTTCATGTGGATGGCGCCGGCATGCCTGATGCTGGCGACGCTCTACACGATGTGGAGCTTCTGCCGGCATTCCGAACTCATCGCGATGCGTGCGAGCGGCATCGGTTTCTTCACGATCGTGAAGCCGCTGCTGGCCGTGTCCGTGCTGATGGCATGTTTCGTCGGCTGGGTGAACGAGTACTACGTGCCGCGCTACGGGCAGTGGGCGAAGCAGTTCAAGGCGGCACGCTTCACGTTCGAGGAGATGGAGAAGACGGACGACGTGGTGTACCACAACGCCACGGCGAACCGCACCTGGCGCATCGGGCTGATGATGAAAGAGGACGCGTCCGTGCTCGAGGACGTGTCGATTTCCGTCAACTATCCGCACGGCGGGCGCGAGCGCACGATCAAGGCGGCCCGCGCGGAGTGCCTCGACGGCATCTGGTACCTCATGAACGTCGATGTCGCCTATTTCGACGAGCATGGCGAGGAGCGCGCGTCGCCCGTGCCCGAGCTCGACAAGCTGACACTGCGCGCCTTCCCCGAGCTGGACGAGCGTCCAGCCGACTTCCTGCTGCAGAACCGCGATTGGGCGTTCTGCTCCGTGGCGGACCGTCTGCGCTTCCTCGCCACGCATCCACAGCTGGATTCCGAAACGCGGCGCGGCTATGTCTACGACATCTGGGCGCAACTCGTCGCGCCGCTCGCCTGCATCGTCATCACGCTCTTCGCAATTCCGGCGGGCATCGCCACGGGCCGGCAGAGCGTCTTCAAGGGCATCGTCGGCGCCCTGTGCATGTTCTTCGCGTTCTACGGGCTTACCATCCTCTGCATGGTCTGCGCGAAACAGGGGTGGATCCCCGCGGCCCCGGCGGCGCTCGCGCCTGACATCCTGTTCTTCGCGATCGGCTGCCACCTGTTCCGGAGACAGCGCTGATGACCATCCGGGACTACTTCGACAGGGCCGTGTCCGAGACGCCGGACGCGGTCTTCCAGCGCTATCACGACGGGGACCGCTGGTGCGGGCGGACCTATGCCGAGGCTTTCGACCGCACGCTCCGCGCGCTGGCCGTGCTGCAGGGGGTCCTGCCTCCTGCAGCCGCGGGGGAGGCGCCCGCGCGTGTCTGCATCATGATGGAGAACGACCCGGACTGGCAGCTGCTCTATCTCGCGGCCGCGGGGACCGGGCTCGTGGTCGTCCCCGCAGACCCCAAGCTGCGCGCCACGGAGATCGCGCACGTCCTGGGCGATTCCGGCGCGACCTGCATCTTCGCGGGCGGCCGCCAGCGCGCCGTGCTCGAGAAGGCCGTTGCGGAACTCTCTCGTCCGCCCGTGCAGGTCTTCGACCTCGAGCTGCGCATCGCGTCCGTCACGCCGACGGCCCTCGCCGCCGCCCGGGCGCGCTGGGAGGCCGTGCGTCCCGCGGAGGATTCGCTCGCCTCGCTGATCTACACGAGCGGCACGACCGGACGCCCCAAGGGCGCGATGCTGACGCACGGCAACTTCGTCGCGAACACGGAGCAGACCGTCGCGCGCGTGCCGTTCGAGGCATCGGACAACTTCCTGAACGTGCTGCCGCTCTTCCACGCGTTCTCCTTCATGGGGAACTTCCTGATCCCGATGCGGATGGGCGCGACGACCTCCTTTGTCCGCAGCCTGCGCACGGTGGCCGAGGACATGCTGGAGCTGCGCCCGTCCGTCCTGCTGGCGGTCCCGCTTCTCGCGGAAAAGCTCCACCAGCGCATTGAGTCGGGACTCAGGAAGTCCCTCGTCGCGTCCGGCATGATGAAGTTCGCGCTCTCGCGCCGCTTCGTCTCCCGCCGCATTCTCGAACGCTTCGGCGGCCGCATGCGCCTGATCGGCATCGGCGGCGCCCCCACGTCGCACGAGACGCTGCGCCTCTTCCAGTCCCTTGGCATCACCATTCTGGAAGGCTACGGCATCACCGAGTGCGCGCCCGGCGTGGCCTATCCGTCGCCGCGGGACTACCGGATCGGGACTGTGGGGCCCGTCCTGCCCGGCATCGAGTACCGGGTCGTCGGGGCGGACGAGACCGGGGCCGGCGAACTGCTCGTGAAGGGCCCCAACGTCGCCCGCGGCTACTGGAACAGCCCGGAGCAGACGGCCCGCGCGTTCGACGCGGAGGGTTTCTACCATACGGGCGACATCGTTCGCGTGGACAAGTGGGGCAACCTCTCGATCTGCGGCCGCACGAAGGCGCTGATCGTCAACCGCGAGGGGAAGAACATCTACCCGGAGGAAATCGAACAGGCCCTGGAGCATGCCCCGCTCGTGAAGGACGTGCTCGTGCTGGGGTACCGGGTGGGGCGGGAGGTCGGCGAACACGTCGGCTGCCTGCTGGTGCCGGACGAGGAAGCCGTGCTGGCCCATCTGAAGGGCCGGATCCTCACCCGCGACGAGATTGCGAAGTTCATCCGCGAGTACGCGCTGGGCGTCTGCCGGGCCAGCGTCGCGGACTACAAGATCCCCCGCAAGTTCCAGGTTTCGTTCGAACCCCTGGAGCGGACGTCGTCCCTGAAGGTGCGCCGCGTCGCCTACGCGGGCATGCTGGACGAAGCCTGAGCATTGTGATACAATTCCCGAAAAGCACCCGCATCCGTAAGGTCCATTTTACAAGCAGGAAGGAGGTCTGAAAGCATGGTCGCTGCGATTATCGTCGCCGCAGGAAAGAGCGAACGCATGGGAGCCGGCACCGACAAGACCTTCCTGAACCTGGGGCCGAAGCCCGTCGTGGCCTGGAGCCTCCTGGCTTTCGAACATTGCGCCGACATCGACCAGATCGTCCTCGTGGTCCGCAAGGAGCAGGTCGTGGCGGCCAAGGCCGTCGCGCGCATGTTCGGCATCTCCAAGGTCGTCGCGGTGGTGCCCGGTGGTTCCCGTCGGCAGGACTCCGTGGCGAACGGACTGAACGCGCTGGACGCCGACACGCGCCTGGTCGTGGTTCATGACGGCGCGCGGCCCTGCGTGACGCCCGAGACGATTTCCGGGACCGTGAAGCTCGCCCGCCGCAGCGGCGCGGCCGTGGTCGGTTCCCGCATCTGGGACAGCGTCAAGCTGGTCGAGAAGGGAACGGCCGTGACGCGCACCGAGGACCGGTCGAAGCTGTGGGCGGTCCAGACGCCCCAGGCTTTTGACGTCCGCCTGCTCAGGCGGGCCTACGCGGCGGTGGACGAACGGAAGCTCGACGTCACGGACGACGCGTCCGCGGTCGAGCTGCTGGGCGAGACGGTGAAGATTTACGAGACCGAGAAACCGAACTTCAAGATCACCACGGTGGAAGATCTTCAGGTGGCGGCGGCGGTTGTTTTGAAGAGGTAGTCCAGACCCCATGGGAAGAGTCTACGCGATATTGGGCGACATCCACGCGAACATCGACGCCCTGAACGTCGTGCTCGAGGATGCGCGCGCGCAGGGCGTGACGCACTTCGTGTGCGTGGGCGACGTCGTTGGCTATAATTCGGCTCCTGCCGAGTGCATCCGCATTGTCCGCGACGAGCTCAGGTGCCCCTGCGTCAGGGGCAACCACGACCACTATGTGTCGTACCTCGACACGAACCTGTCCGATTTCCATCCCAGCGCCGCTCAGGTCGTGGAGTGGACGCGCAGCCAGCTTTCCGACGAGGACATCCAGTGGCTGCACGACCTGCCCCTGCAGAAGCCGGTGATGGGCTTCATGCTCGTGCACGCGACCCTCGACAAGCCCAACCACTGGGGCTACGTCTTCGAGAACAGCCAGGCCGAGGCGAATTTCAGCTACCAGTACACGCAGCTCTGCTTCCACGGCCACACGCATGTGCCGATCATCTATTCGAACGAGCCCGGCGGCGTGGTCCACTACGAGGCGCGTGATTTCACGCTTGAGCTGGGGCAGCGGCTGTTCATCAACGTGGGCTCGGTCGGCCAGCCCCGCGACGGGGACCCCCGCGCCTCCTACGTCGTCTACGACATGGCCAACCGCCATGTCCGTTTCCGTCGGCTCGCCTACGACGTGGAGGCCGCCATGGCGCGCAACCGCGCGGCGGGTCTCCCCGAAAAGTGCGCGGCGCGCCTCGCCGAGGGCCGTTGACGCGGTGTGCGGACCGCATCCGCATGAAAGGAAGGAATTGCACATGAGACAGATGGCCTGCGTCGTTCTTCTGGCCCTGCTCATGGCCGGCTGCCTTTCCTCCAGCGCGCCCGACGTGAAGGCCTGGTCCATCGGCGCGGTGCCTCCGGACCCGTCGCGGACGCGGCAGCTGGAGGGGACTGGTCAGCTCTACGGGTCGTCTCGCCTCGGCAGCGTGGTCGTGAACGCGCCTTACGACCGCACGCAGTTCACGGTCCACAGGGCGGACGGTACGGACGCCGCCGACCACTACAACGTCTTCTCAGCCGCGCCGTCGTCCCTCCTGCGCGCGGCGGCGCAGAGCGGTCTGGGCGCGGACGGGCGTCTGGGGCACGTCGTCCACCAGTCGAGCGTGCTGACTACCGACGCGCAGGTCGAAATCCAGGTGAAGGAACTTTCGCTCGACTGCCGCGAGCCCGGCCGCCGCGCCGCCTGCGCGGCGGTGAGCCTCGACGTCATCAAGGTCGGCCGCGGCCCCCGGACGCTGGCCTCGACAGGAGAGGGACGCGCAGCCGTCGACGCGCAGGACGGCGACTACGGCCGGGCCTTCTCCCAGGCATTCTCGAACGCCCTCGACGCCGCGTTGCTCGATGCGCTCGGACCGCGCAGGAAGTAGGGGTGGCGCCCCGGGAGGAAAACGCGAGATGGGCATTTTCCGACAGCTTGGCGCCTGCGGCGTCGCCGTCCTGGCGTCCCTTTCCGCCTCGGCCGTGACGATTTCGAATGTCACGGTGCGCGCGGTCTCCCCCTGGACGGGACTGTACGAGATCTCCTATGCGCTGGATGCCGACGTGGTGCCCACGCAGCCGAACGGCCACCTGCTCCAGACGGTGACGGTGCGCGACGAGGCGTCCGGAACCTGCCTGGTGATGACGAACTCCCCCGCCGAGGCCGCGCTCTTCCCCTCCCGCCCGTCGTATGCGGCCGGCGCGCACCGCCTCGTGTGGACGCCCGAAGACCCGTCCCGGGTCCCGGCCCGCGCCACCGTCGAGGTCGCCATCCGCGAAACGACGACCCCGCTGCCCTACTGCGTCGTCGATCTTTCCGGCGGAACCTCCGTGGCGAAACACCCCGTGTCCTACCTGGACGACGTCCCCGCGGGCGGCTGGACCGACGCCTACAAGACGGACTACCTCGTCCTCCGGCTCGTCCAGCCCGGCACCTTCACGATGGGCGACCAGGTGCACGATGGCCTGTCCTATCCGGTCTTCCCCGACATCACCCTGACCCGTCCCTACTACATCGCCATCTTCGAGACAACCGAAGGGCAGTGGGCGCGCATGGGCGGCTCGGACGCGTCGGCGGACTCCACGCGGCCGGCCACGGACGTGGCGTTTGTCGAGGTGCGTGGTTCGCGCAACGGGGTCAAGTGGCCCGAATCGGCCGACATCGATGCGGGAAACTCCGCCAAGCTCAGCGGACTCCGGACGCGCACGGGTCTCCTGTTCGACCTTCCGACCGAAGCCCAGTGGGAGTACGCGGCCCGCGCGGGGACGTCGACGGACTACGGCAACGGGACGGACTGGACGGACGCCGCGGAGGACCCCGCCATGGACGCGGTGGGGCGCTACTGGTTCAACGCGCCGGATGGTCTGCTCAAGACGGCTCCCGTCGGCAGCTACGCGCCGAACGCCTGGGGCCTCTACGACATGCATGGCAACGTGTGGGAGCTTTGCCTGGACCGCTGGTCGGCGATGCTTGAATCCCCGGCAGTGGATCCCGTCGGCTCGGCGACGGCGAGCTTTCGGACGCGCGTCACGCGCGGCGGGAGCTACGAGAGCTGGGCCGAAGACTGCACGTCGGCTGCGCGTGTGCGCCAGGATTGTCAAACCCGCAACGAATCTGTTGGCTTCCGCCTCGTCTTTCCTGCGGGTACGGCCACGGAGGAGACGGTCTGCCAGGGGGCCTCCCCCGTCGCGGACCTGGCGACCGACCGTCGCGACCCGCTGCCGGTCGGCGGCGAGCCCCTGCCCCTCGACTTCGATCCGCTCTACGCGCGCGTCGACCCGTCCGAGGATGCGTATACGGTGCGCGTGACCCTGGACGGCGCCGAGACGCTGGTGGAGACGAACGGCTTCGGCCGCCTGGAGGGCTGGACGGCCCACTGGTACACGAACGTGCTGCGCCATGTCGTGCTGCGCGGCGGCGTCGAGATCGGCACGCCCCTGGTGCGCACCCTCGTCTCGACGCTCGGCCCCGATTCGCTCACCCTGGGCGAGTGCGTCAATGAACCACGCCTGGAGTTCACGGTCGGCGGCACGGGCGGCTGGAGCCGCGACACGGTCACCAACATGGACGGCGTCGTCTCGCTGCGTTCGCGCGACACGGGGCTGGAAGGCGAGACCTGGCTCGAGACGACGGTCGCGGGGCCCGGCACGCTGTCCTTCTGGTGGAAGTCGGAAGGCGAGGTCGGTCGCCGGAACGAGCTGTACGACTACATGGAATTCCTCGTGGACGGGATACGCCGCCAGGTGCTGGGTCTGGGCGATTGGGCGTGCGTCACCCTGGAGGTCAAGGGCGAAGGGGCGCACGTGCTGCGCTGGATCTACCGGAAGGACGACTATGACGAAGCGGGCGATCCGCGCGGGGATTGCGGCTGGCTCGACCGGGTCTCCTGGTCCGGCGCGGTGCCCGGACCGCCGCGCGACGAGACCGAGACGACCCCGGTGCCCGTGAAGTACGCCTGGCTCGACCAGTATCCGTCCATTCTGGCGGCGGCGGACGGCGACTACGAGGCCGCGGCGAACGCCCCCACCGACAAGCGCGACGCCGCGGGCAACCCGATGCACGTGTGGCAGGACTTCGTGGCGGGCACGGACCCGACGGATCCGGCCGATTTCCTCCGCGCGTTCATCCGGATGGAGAACGGCCGCCCCGTCGTGACCTGGACGCCCGACCTCGGCGAGGCGCGTCGCTATCGGCTTTGGGGCGCCGCCGCGCCCACGGGGCCCTGGACGGAACGTTCCGAACCCGATGCGTCCGACCGCTTCTTCAAGGTGTGCGTGGAGATGCCGTAAATGGTATAATCCACGCATGAAAGAAACGACCGAGGCGATTTTCGAGGACCTCTTTGCGCGCTATCCCGCGCTGGAGGTGTGCCGCAACCAGGTAAAGGAGGCCTACGAGGCCCTGCTCGCGACCTACCGCGCGGGCTGCAAGGTGCTCTGCTGCGGCAACGGCGGCAGCGCGAGCGACTCCGAGCACATCGTGGGCGAGCTGCTCAAGAAGTTCAAGAAGCACCGCGACATTCCCGCGGACCTGAAGGCGAAGCTGCTCGCGGCCGGTCCCGAGGGCGCGCAGCTGGCGGAGAAGCTCGAGGGTTCCCTGGGCGCCGTCTCGCTGCTCTCCATGAGCGGCATCCTCACGGCCTTCGCGAACGACGTCGGCTGGGACGAGGCCTACGCGCAGCAGGTGCTGGGCCTCGCGAAGCCGGGCGACGCGCTGATCGTGATCTCCACGAGCGGCAACTCCCGCAACTGCGTGCTGGCCGCCGTCCTCGCGCGGGCGCTGGGCGTGAAGACCATCGGCCTCACGGGGGAGAAGGGCGGCCGTTTCCGCGATGTCTGCGACGTCGCCGTGCGCGTGCCCGCCGGCGAGACCTTCAAGATCCAGGAATACCATCTGCCCGTCTACCACGCCCTCTGCGCCATGCTCGAGGACGAACTGTTCGATTGAGGACCGACAAGAAGAAACTCCTGTTCCTTTCCGTACCTCCGCGCGCCGGGACAGGAACAGGAGAACAGGAGGCGGCGGAACCTCTTTCAAAGGATCGAGAATGAAAATCGAAATCGGCAGGGACAAGTTCGAGATGGCGAAGGCCGCGGCGGCGTTCGCCGCGGACCGCATCAAGGCGGCGATCGCCGCACGGGACGAGGCGCGCGTGATCTTCGCGAGCGCGGCGAGCCAGCTCGAGTTCGTGGACGAGATGCTCAAGCGTACGGACATCGAATGGAACAAGGTCTGCGGCTTCCATCTCGACGAGTATGTCGGGCTGCCCGAGACGCATGGCGCGAGCTTCCGCAGATTTCTCAGGGAGCGCCTGCTCGCGAAGCTGCCGTGCGCGGTGAAGAGCTTCACGTTCGTCGGCGGCGACGCGGCCGACCGGGACGCCGAGCTTGCGCGCCTCGAGGCCGCGGTGCGCGAGAAGCCGATCGACCTCGCCTGCATCGGCATCGGCGAGAACGGGCACATCGCGTTCAACGACCCGCCGGCCGATTTCGAAGCCAGCACCGCCTACTGCGTCGTCCAGCTCGACCAGATCTGCCGCATGCAGCAGGTCGGCGAGGGCTGGTATCCGAACCTCGACGCCGTGCCCACGCATGCGTATTCGATGACCGTGCCGCAGATCATGGCGGCGAAGTCCATCGCGGTCATCGTCCCCGACGACCGCAAGGCCCGGGCCGTCGCCATGGCCGTGGACGGTCCGCTCACGAACATGTGCCCGTCGTCGATTCTCCGCAACCACGCAGACTGCACGCTCTTCCTCGATCCTCCGGCCGCTTCGCGGCTCAGGCGCTGAGCGCGGATTTGCTATACTGGACGTATGAACCGA
>JAEDMN010000122.1 GCA_016302985.1 Kiritimatiellia bacterium
TCGACGGGGTCCTCCGCTTCCCGAACCTACCTGAGCGGCGCGCAGTTCACATGCGCCTTGAGCAGGCGCGTGCGGTGCGTCTCCATGCGCTTCGCGAAGCCGGCATAGTCGCGCGGCTGCGCGGGATACGTCCAGAGCACCTCGGCGATCGCGCACGTGCGCGGCCACATCTTCCATTCGAGGTCGAACTGGTTCCACGTGTACTCGCTCCAGTTGTTGCACTGGCCGCCGAGCACGTGCTTCCGCGCCTCGCCCGCGATGCCCTCGCACGGGTCGAACGCGTACGCCTTCTCGAGCGTCACGCAGCCGCCGATGTAGACGAAGGGGTCGTTCTCGAGGCCCTGCGCGTAGTCGAGGTAGCAGAACTTGTTCGGCGTCATGACCATGTCGTGGCCCTTCATCGCGCCCGCCGCGCCCGAGACGTACGCCGTGCCGGCGCCGCCCTTCGCGTTCGTGCGCCAGCTCATGCCCATCGCGCTCTGCGGCACGTCGCCCGCGAGGATCTCGTCCCAGCCCAGGATGCGGCGGCCCTTCTTCGCGAGATAGTCGGCGAAGTGGCGCGTGACCCACGGCTGGATGTCGTTCTCGTCCTTCAGGCCATGGGCCTTGACGAAGGCCTGGCACTTCGGGCAGTCCTTCCAGCGCGCGCGCGGCGTCTCGTCGCCGCCGATGTGGATGACCTCGCTCGGGAAGAGCTCGCAGACGTAGTCGAGCACGTCCTCGAAGAACTTGACGCCGGCGGGGTTGCCGATGCAGACGACGTCCTTCTCGATGCCCCACTTCACCCGGGGGTGGCGCGCCTTGAGGTTCTCCGGCACGCAGGCCATCTCGGGATAGGCCGCGAGCGCGGCGAAGGCGTGGCCGGGCAGCTCGATCTCGGGCACGACCGTGATGAAGCGGTCCTTCGCGTAGGCGAGGATCTCCTTCACGTCCGCGGCCGTGTAGTAGTAGGGGCCGTACGGCTCGGTGTTGAGGTCGATCTCCATCTCGCCGTTCTTCCAGCGCGGCTTCGCGCCGTGCGCGACGGAGGCGGGGCGCACCGCGCCGTACTTGACGAGCTCGGGGTACTTCGGGATGTCGAGGCGCCAGCCCTGGTCCTCGGTGAGATGCCAGTGCAGCACGTTCATCTTGTGCGCCGCCATCTGGTCCATCATCCGCTTCACGACTTCCTTGCCGAAGAAGTGGCGGCAGTCGTCGAGATGCGCGCCGCGCCACTTGAACGCCGGCGCGTCCACGACGGTCGCGCACGGAATCTTCAGCTCGCCCCTGCCGGCGGGCTCCGCCATCTGCTTCAGCGTCTGGCGCGCGTAGAACGCGCCCGCGTCGTCGGACGCCTTGACGGCGACGCCCGTGGACGAGACCGTCAGCTCGTAGCCCTCGGCGGGCACGGACGGGTCCTTCGTCACGACCACCTTCACGTCCGCGGCGGACGCGGCCTTGACGACCAGCTCGCCCGTCGCCTCCACGTAGGACTTGGGCGCGGGGACGAGCGCGGGAACGGCAGACGCGGCCTCCACGAGGCCGACACACAGCAGCACAGGGAGAAGTTTTTTCATGACAGCCGACATTCTACCATAAATCGGCTTTCCTGAAGCGCTCTTCCGGGGCGAGCCGGTTTCGTCAGCGGAGAATGAGCCGGCCCCCCGCCCTTGGGTGACGCGCCGGCCCCCGGCGCGCGTGCCCGCCCCCGCCTCCGGCGGAACGCAGAGACGCACGGGTGCAGTGAAGAACGAAGTCCGAAGAGCGATGGACGAAGAACAAATGGCGAAGACTGAGGACGAATTGCAAAAACGAGGACGGATCGACGCAACTTGCCACCCTTCGGAAATGGGAAGTTCTTCCGTCCGGCGCTAGAATGGCGGCGTCATCGCGAACGACTCGCGACGACGGAAGCACACAGGCCGCCGGGTCGCAGGACCCGCCGCGCAACACGAAAGGAAGGCAACCATGAACAAGAAGACCGTGCATGCCGCCCGCCTCGCCCTGGCGGCGGCGACGCTGGCCGGAATGACCGGCTGCTGCTGGATGAAGTGCCCCTGCAAGCGGGACTGCTGTCCGGCGAAGCCGTGCGACACCACCGACTGCACGACCCGCCGCAACGTCGACCTGAACGTCGGCGCGCACGCGGGCTCGTCGGGCGTCGGCATGAGCGCCGGCGTCGACCGCAAGTAACCCACCCGCACGCGAAAGGAGACAACCCATGAACCTCACCCTCTGGATCGGCATCGGCATCGCGACCGTGATCGTCATCGGCCTCATCATCGCCTGGTGGGGCTGCTGCGGCAAACGCAACGGCCGTGAGCACGACTGAAATTCCCACCGCCCCCGCCCGCGGGACGCCCCGGCCGGGCGGGGGCCGGCCACAAGGAGACGAACCATGAAATCCATCACCACGTTCGACATCCAGTACGCGCACCGCTTCTACGGCTTCGCCGGCGAGGCGCGCTACCTGCACGGCCACACCGGTCGGCTCACGATCGAGGTCGAGGACAGCCTCGAAACCGGCGTGAACATGGTGTTTCCGTGCAACGAGATCCGCAAGACGGCCTGGTCCGTGCTGCGGAACTTCGACCACGCGCTCGTCCTGCGCGAGGACGACCCGCTGCTGCCCGTCGTCCTCGACGTCTACGGGAAGGAAGGCATCCGGGACGGCTCGCCCACGAACACGAACCGCGGCCCGGCCTTCCGGACGCCCCTCGCGACGGCCTACCCGGACTGCCGGCTGGTCGTGACGAAGGAGACCCTGACGGTCGAAGGCATGATCAAGATCGTCTACGACCTGCTGAAGGACAGGCTGAACATCGTCAAGCTCACCTTCACCAGCGGCGACAACGCGGCGAGCCAGTGCTACCGGACGACGCGGTCGATTCCGCGCTGCCCCCGCTGCGGCATCGCGCTCGACGCGCGGGGGTGCTGCCCGAAGTGCGGTTTTTGCCGGAACGGAAAGGAGGCCTGACATGAAGAAGCCCGAAACGAAGAAGCCGGACCTGCCGAAGGGGCTGTCCTACCAGTGCCGCTTCTGCAGCTACGTCTACGACCCCTCCGAACACGGCGGCGTCGCGTTCGAGGACCTGCCCGCGGACTGGCTCTGCCCGCTCTGCGGCGTCGGCAAGGACGACTTCGAGCCGATTCAGTGAGCGCCTAGCATCGCAAAACCTGTTTCACCGGTTTCACCGATCAACCTGTCACACCTGTCACACCTGTTTCACCTGTGAAACAGGTTGGCGGTTAACAGATTGATCGGTGAAACAGTTTCTCGGGTCCGTTGCATGTCAAACATCCCCTTCCGCGCCCCCATGCTACACTGGCGCCATGCAGGAAACCATCGAGAAATGGACCGAGAGTCCCGTCGCGGACGCGCGCCTGGACGGCAAGCCCGGCGTCTCGCTGCGGCTGCTGGCGGAGGCCGACCTGCCGCGCAAGACCTTCGTGGACAACTTCTACTTCACCGGCGTCTACGTCATGCGCTGCTACGCCGGCGCCTTCCGCTTCTCCTTCGACGACCGCGACCCCTTCACGCTGCACGCCGGCGAACTCGTCGTCGTCTACCCCGGCCACTACGTGACCGTCGCGGCGCGCCACGCGCGCAACCGCCTGCTCTACTGCATCTTCGACGGGCCGGACGCCCCGCGCTTCTTCGACGACCTCGGTTTCTTCGACTGCGCCCGCGGCCGCACCGCGCCGCGCATCGGGGCCTTCCGCGAACTGCAGCGGCAGGCGGCGAGCCCGGAGGGGCGCACGGAAGCCGGGCACCGCGCGGCCCTCCGCCTCCTCGCGGACATCCACGTCTCGCAGCTGAGGGACCTGCGCGCGAATGGCCGTGCGTTCCTCTACGACGCCGCGTACCGGATCCACGCGAACCTCGCGAAGGGCGTCGTGCGGCTTGAGCCGCTCTGCGCGGAGTTGAAGACCAGCCGCTCCCACCTCCACCGCGTCTTCGCCGACGCGGGCCTGCCCAGCCCGTCCGAGATCATCCGGCGCGAGCAGCTGCGCCTCGCCGTGCGCCTGCTGCGGCAGGAGACGCTGCCGATCCCCGAGGTGATGGAGAAGTGCGGATTCATCTCGCAGGCGCACTTCTCGACGTTCATCAAGCGCCACACCGGCCACACGCCCAGCGAAATCCGCCGCGGCGCCTAATACAGGCCGCAGGCGGCGAGGATCTTGCGCGTGGACGTCGCGAGCGGCACCTCGTGCGGACGGCGGAACTGCGCGTCGGCGCGGATCGCCCGCACCGTGTCGAGCTCGAGCCTGAAATGCGAGAAGACCTGTGTCTGGCCCGGCCCCGGCTCGACGAGCGGCAGCTCCCAGAGGCCCTTCAGCAGGCCGCCGTCGCGGTTCTCGACGAGCAGCACGCGCCCTTCGGCGTCCCGCACCACGACGGCGGTTCCGCGGCGCACGGGCAGCTCCTTCCGCGCGGCCTTCCGCGGGAAGTCCGCCTGCGTGCCGGTCTTCCGCGCCGCGCAGAGGCGGGCGAGCGGGCAGGCCGCGCAGTCCGGGTTCGCCGGCGTGCAGACGAGCGCGCCGAGCTCCATCATCGCCTGGTTGAAGTCGCCCGGCACGACGGCCCGCGCGATTTCCGGTCGCAGGCGGTCCGCCAGCTTCTTCCGCGCCGGCAGCTTGTGGAAGTCGTCGTCCAGCGCCCAGCAGCGCGCGAAGACGCGCGCCACGTTGCCGTCCACGACGGGCTCCGGCACGCCGTCCAGCACGCTCGCGAGCGCGGCGGCCGTGTAGGGTCCGACGCCCGGCACGGCCGCCCATTCGCCGACGGTTGCCGGCCAGCGCCCCGCCGCCGCGATCTGCTTCGCCGCCTTGTGGAGGTTGCGCGCGCGGGCGTAGTAGCCGAGTCCCTCCCAGGCCTTGAGGACGTCCTGCTGGTCCGCGGCGGCAAGCGCCTCGACGGTCGGGAACTTCTCGAGGAAGCGCGCATGGTACGGCAGCACGGACGCGTAGGTCGTCTGCTGCATCATGATCTCGCTGAGCCAGCACGCGTACGGCTCCGGCTTCAACCGCCACGGCATCGGCCGCTTCGCGCGCGCATACCAGTCCGTCAGCCTCTGGGCAATGTCCGCCATTCCGCTACTTGAGGAAGTATCCACTGACGCGCGACCAGGCGAGGCCCTGTTTCAGGCAGTAGCCGAGCAGGAGGTTCCCGCCGATCTCGCGGCAGGCGATGTAGCACTGCCAGCCGTCGAGGTCGCCCTCGACGACGTGGCGCCCGGTCCAGCTTTCGCCGTCGTCGGACGAAAACGCGAGCACGAGCGGCGCGCGCACGCCGCCGCCCCACTTCGGCCCTCTCTCGCGGAGCTCCGGATGCCCCTCGTGGTCGTTCCACACCGCGACGAGGCGCCCGTCCTTCAGGCGCTCGACCGTCGCCGGCGCGAGCGGGGAGTAGAACTTCCACGGCTTCGCGGGGCCGAACGTCTCGCCGCCGTCCTCCGACACCGCCGCCCACTGGATGCCGCGGTCGGTGCGCGCCCACATCCGCACGCGGCCGTCCTTCAGCTCGACCACGCCCGGCTCCTGCGTGACGACGCGCTTCCCGTAGGGGTCCTTCGGCGCGAGGCGGCCCTTCCCGAGGCGCCAGGTGCGGCCGCCGTCGTCGGAGAGCGCGGTCATCAGGTCGGCCGCGTTCACCCAGGAACCCTTGCCGCCGTTCGCCTGCGCGTTCCAGCCGTGGCGCGCGAGCGGCAGCACGAGGCGGCCGGACTTCAGCTGGATCGCGCGCGCGTTGTTCAGCACGTAGTAGCCGACGTCCGCGTCCGCGACGCACTTCACCGGCGCGCTCCACGTCTTCGCCTCGTCGGACGAGACGCGCAGCACGGGACGGCAGTCGCGCGCCGAGTTCTTCACGAGGTAGAAGAGCGCGATCCGGCCGTCCCGCAGGCGCAGGAAGGAGACGCTCATCACGTTCTGCCCGCCCTCGTTCCTCACGAGGACCGCGTCCTTCGGCGACCAGGTGCGGCCGCCGTCGGACGATTCGCGCACCGCGATCTCCGCCGAGCCGTGGTCGTCGCCGTGGCTGCCGTTGAAGCGGGTGTAGGCGAACAGGATGCGGCCGTCCTTCAGTTCAATGAAGTCGCCCTCGGAGTTGCGCGGGTTGCCGGGACCGGGCGGCAGCTCGAGGCAGACCTTCCGTTCGGGCAGGACCTGCGCGTCGCCCAACTTCGGCACGGGCAGGGAATCCAGCAGGTCGCGGCCGATCTTCTTCCCGAGCAGGAAGAACTTGCGGTCCGGATACCAGAACACGGGGCCGTCCTTCTCGATCGTCAGGTCGCCGTACATCGCGAGGTCCCTGCGCGTGATCGTCACGTCGCCGTTGTTCATGTACTCCTTCGGCCGCGAGAACCAGATGGGCTGGTGGGCGCCGGGGCGGAACTCGCCCTTCAGGATGTAGAGCGGGCTGCGCCAGTTCCACTCGATGTGCGGCTTGAGGTCGCCGTTGCGGCCGTCGTGGTTGTGCGTGAAGAGGACGTACTCGTTCCCCGAGACGCGGAACATCGGGCACGGCGCGAGCGGATGGAGCACGCCCTCGCCGTCGTCGGAGTAGCGGAGCATCTCGTCGGGACGCCAGGTGACGCCGTGGTCCTCCGAGACGGAGTACCACACATGGCCCTCGGTATTGCGGTAGACGCAGAAGAGGCGGCCGTCGGGCAGCTCCACGAGCGCGGGCTCCTCGCCGCAGCGGTACCGGGTCGGCGCGGTCCAGAACGGCGCGCGCAGGCCCTTGTCGTCCTTCGCGAGGAAGGTGATCTTCATGTCCTTCGGCTCGGGGTCGCGGTCGATGTCGTCCAGGCGCGCGAACTCGCAGTCGCACGGGTGCTCGGGCCAGCCCTTGCCGGCGGGACGGCACTTGTCGTTCTTCCAGTAGTGCGAGAGCGCGAACATCACGTCCCCGTTGGCGAGGCGGTAGGCGTTCATCCAGGGGAACATGCCGATCGAGGAGCCGGGCGTGTCCGGATCGCAGAAGCTGCGCGGGATCTCGCGGATCGTCTCCGGACTCCACGTCTCGCCCGCGTCGTCCGAATACCGGATCGCGAGGTCGCCGCGCTCGTGGTCCCCGACGTCGCCGAGGTGCTTGAGGTAGAAGACATAGATGCGGCCGCTCTTCGAGACCGCCGCCGCGGCCCAGCTGCCCATGTTGCGGCCCGTCTTCGGGTCGATCGGGTCGTTCAGAATGCACTTCGGTTCGGACCACGTGCGGCCGTCGTCGCGGCTCTTCGCGAAGACGGGGCGCTGCGTGAACGTGCCCTCGTGGCGGGACATCGTCCAGAGCGCGCAGAGCGAGCCGTCCTTCCCGCGGAACACGTGCAGGTGCTCGTTGCCGTGGTCGTCGTACTTCGCCTCGGCGTGCGGACGGTAGATCACGTAGTCCGGCTTCGTCCGCAGCAGTTCGCGGTCCAGAAACGCATTGTCGAGATCCCCCTTCTCGGCCCGCGCCGCAGCGCCGGCCAGCAGCAGCAGTCCAACCGCCGCCTTCGTCAGTGTCGTGTTCATGCGGGCAGTCTATCAAAGACGGACGCGGACTGGCAACTGCGTCAGGCGCGGACCGCGCGGGCGGCGACGGTGTGGAGGCAGTCGCGGAAGGTGCCGTTCGGACCGATCACGCCGAAGGCGCGGCCCGCGGGACAGGGCGCGTGCGCAGGATCGGCGAAGCGCCGGAGAAGGTCCGCCGGCTGCTCGCGGCAGGCGCAGAGGAACTCGTCCGCGAAGGAACAGGGCACGCCGCAGGACGGCAGCGCGCGGATCTCCTCCTTGACCCCCTCCCATTCGGAACGGGACAGCATGAGGCCGAGGTGGGCGCGGCCGCGGCCCTCGGCCATCATCGCGGCGACGAGGATCGAGGAGGCGCCGGAAAGCGCCGCGGCCGAGAAGACGTCCGCGATTTCATCGCGGTTCGCGCGCGTCGCGGTGATCGAGACGGCAAAGGGCCACTTCAGCTCCGCCGCGCGCGCGAGGAGGGCGAGCTGCCGCTCGAAGCGCCGGCGCGTGCCCGTCAGCTCGCGGTAGGACCGCAGGCCCTGCAGCGAGGTCGCGAGATGGATCCGCCGGCGCCGGAACGCGCGCAGCAGCGCCTCGGTCATGCGGCTGCCGTTCGTGAAGAGGGCGAGGCGCGCGGCGGGCAGCGCCCTGCGGGCGTAGCGGAGGATGTCGAAGAGGTCCGGACGCAGCAGCGCCTCGCCGCCGGTGAAGAGCACGTCGTCCACGCCGTCCGCCGCGCAGCGGTCCAGCACGCGCCGCCAGCCCGCGAGATCCAGCGCAGGACGCGCGAGGGCGGGGAACTCGTGCCAGACGCAGTAGCAGTAGGGACAGCGGAAGTTGCACTTCGCCGTCAGCTCGAGCGTCAGGTGCCGCGGCAGACGCGTCATTTGTCCTTGGGGGACCTGTCCGGCGCGACCGGAAGGCCCGCGAGGGGCGGAGGCGGCGGAACCGGCTTGTCCACGCCGTTCGTCGGCGCGGAAACGGGACACCGCGCCGGAGCCGGTTCATCGCCGGCGAGCTTGATCGGCGCGGGCTCCTTGCCGTCGGTGCAGGGTTCGGTTCCGACCGGCTTCAGCTGGTCGCAGCCCGTCGTCACGGCCATGCCCGCGAGCAGCCCGGCCAGGGGGATGCCCGATTTGAGCCGACGCAGGATCTCCCGCTGCCGCTGCGCGTTCCTTCCCGAGAGTTTCATGTCGTCAGTATAGCACAAAGGGACGTTCTTCGTTCGGCACTCAGTCCGCAATGACGATCTCCCAGAGGAGCGGTTCCTACTGAGAATATCAATCCAAATCGCTTGCCCAGACTTAACCCGACTTTCCACGTTCGACCCTAAGTTTGACTAAAAAAAGAAAGAAGGACGGTAAGATCCACAACTATTGGAGTGTGGTGGAAAATGTTCGCGTTGGCAGACGTGTATTTCAGCGGCGAGCGTTGTATCTTGGCGAATTGAATGACTCGCAGCATGCAGAATGGCAAAGAGCCATTGAGGCCATTGACGAGAATGGGCTTCGCACTCAACGACCGCCATTCTCCCACAATCTATGGGCAACGCATCAGATTTGCGGGCAGATGGTTGATCGACGGCGCAAAGTTCCTTTCCCCAATCATCCTTCCGTGCCCCGCGAAGCGGGTTTCCGTGTCTTCCGTGGTTCATGACTCCAGAACCGCGACGTGCACGCCGGGGAAACCGCCAACCGTGATGAAATACCACGCCGAAGACACATCGACGCTCAACGGCCCCCGATGGTCCAATCGTTTCCGCGTCGGCCGCGCCGAACCCGACGCTGCTTCGTTCGGTAGGGCGGTTTCGATGAAACCGCCGTGGGGTTGGCGCGATAGGGCGGTTTCGATGAAACCGCCGATGCCAGAGCAAACCGGGGCTACGACGTCACTTCAGGACGAACTTGAAGAAGTGATAGCCCGACTCCCGCATCGTCACGTCCGGGTCGATTTCTCGCCAGTCGGGATTCTCCAGGGACTCCGTGCCGTACAAGGCCATCACGCGACCGGGAACCACGACCGCCGGAACCGTCTGGAGAGATCCATCCGCACGAATCGTCGTCCGGAAGACGAGCGAATCCGCCAGACTCTCCAGCTTGAACTGCGGACTCTTGAGGCCCTCGCCGAAGACGACGAGCGCGCCCTCGGCATTCACATACATGTACACCTCGTCGCCGATCTTCTGCGCCCCCGGCGGCACCAGCGCGAAATCGGCCTCGTCAAAGGCGACGACGATCTCGTCCGG
>JAEDMN010000368.1 GCA_016302985.1 Kiritimatiellia bacterium
CGAGACCCTCCAGGCCTTCCAGGCACCCCGTTGACCAGCCAACCCGTCAACCCGTTGACAGGCTAGCTGGTCACCAGACAAGCCGGATTGAGCCGCTCCTACCGGCTGCCGGCCACGAAGGCGCTGAACCCACTCTCGCAGGTCGCACCGACGGCGATCACCGAATAGTAGTAGGTGCGTCCGGCGGCCACGCTTTCGTCCGCGTAGGACGTCTCCGTCGTGCTGTCGATCTCGACCGCATAGGCTTCGCCACTGCGCGTGCCGCGGAAGACGCGGTAGGAAACCGCACCCGCGACCGGCTGCCACGAGACCGTCACCGCGGCGGCGCCCGACTGGGTGGTCGCCGTCACGCCCGTCGGCGCACCCAGCGACCGGAAGCCCGTCTCACCGGCGCTCTTCTCGCTCGCGGAGACCGCGTTGGTCGCCTCCACCCAGTAGAAGTAGAGCGTGCCCGGCTCGGCCGTCGTGTCCTCGAACGAAGTCGTCGCCGTCGTGGTCAGCACCTGCGCCGCCGCCGGATCGTTCGCCGTGCCGCGGTAGACCGTGTAGCCGTCCGCACCGACAACGGCCTGCCACGAGACCGTCACGCCCGTGGACGACGTGCCGTCCGTCGCATACACGCCCGTCGGCGTGCCGACCTTGAGTCCGCCGACCGCACCAGTCGAGTAGGCGCTCGCGTTCAGGCCCTCGCCATCCAGCGCGGCGGCGACGAAGTAGTAGTAGGTCTGGCCCGCTTCGGCCGTCGTGTCGGAATAGGTCCGCGCCGTCTGCCAGCCGCTGATCGGCGTCTTCGAACCACTCGCGGCCGAACTGCGGTAGACGCGATAGTGGCTGGCCGCCGGGACCTCCGCCCAGGCGATCCGGACCCGGTCGGCGTAGGCGCCGTTCGACGCCGTGACGTCCGTCGGCGCCGGAAGGCGCAGGAACCCCTCGTCCGAAGCCGACGCCTCGCCCGAGATGTTCGCACCAACCGCCACCACCCAGTAGGTGTAGACGGTGCCGCATTCGGCGGCGCGGTCCATCCAGCTCGTGCCGGCCGAAGTCCCGACCACGACGGCATCCGCGACAGCGTCCGACGTCGCGCGCAGGACGCGGTACGAGACGGCGCCATCGACGGCCTCCCACGTCACCGTGATCCAGTCCGTCGCCGTACCGTCCGACGCCACCACACGCTGCGGCACGCCGATACCCCGGTGGCCGACCGCCCCTTCGCTCGTCAACCATTCGCCGCCGTTCGCGACGGAGACGATCCAGTAGTGGTACTCCACGCCCGGAACGGCCGTCGTGTCGACATACGCCGCATCCGAGACGGACGCGACCAGCGTCGCACGGTCGAAGTCGTCGACCGTCGCCCGGTAGACATTGTACCCGAGCGCCCAATCGGCGGCACGCCAGGAGAGCGTCACGCCGTCCGCCGACGTTCCCGCCGTCGCCGCGACCTCCGTCACGCGTCCGGGCTCGCCCATCGTGACCTGCACCTTGAAGAAGCGGTGCGCTTCGTTCACCGGGATGATCCACGCCGCATCGGTCAGGTTCGTCTTGCCCATCACCGTGTAGTGGCGCTTCGGCTCGGCCGCGGACATGTCGGGCGTCCACGAGACGACGGGCTCGCCATCCACCATCTCGATCTCGGCCGTCAGCTGCGAATCGGGATCCCACGGATCGAAGCCCGCAACCCACGACTCCCAGAGCGGCACGCCGTTGTCGCCCGTCTGCTTCAGGACCGCCTGCAGCGACGCGGGCGTCGCATCCTCGTCCACGTAGCCGTACAGGCCGAGCCATTCGACCGGCACCGCCACGTCCGTGCCCTCGACCGGGACATTCCCCAACTCCGTCGGCAGCGTGTACTCGTACGCACCGAGGTCGACGACGCCGTTCTGGATACGCGCGTGGCCGCGGATGTCCGTCTCGCCCACGACATAGCGGTTGTTGCCCATGTCGATGCACGGCGACGCGCCCTGCAGCCGGAAGTCGCCATTCGCCGCATCCACGAAGAGCGGATTGCGCGTAAAGCAGTTGAAG
>JAEDMN010000369.1 GCA_016302985.1 Kiritimatiellia bacterium
GCGTCCTCGGGCTCGACGTACGTCCAGCCCGTGTAGCTGTTGAGCGCGCCCGCGTTCATGTTCCACTTCGTGTCGTGGATGCCGCGCATCGTGTTGGTGACCATCGAGAACGTGTACGAGTCGTTCGTGTCCCAGTCGCCCGGAACCTGCGCGTTCGTGTAGCGGTGGTTCCAGCGGACGGAGGAGACGGGGCGCATCTTCATCGTCGTCGAGCTGATCGGCGTGTAGTCCGCCGCCTGCGTGGAGGCGATGGCGCCGATGTGGAAGCCCGCCGCCATCTTCGCGTCGTGGAACGTCTTCGGGTCTGCCTTGCTGGTCGTCGGGCCCGCGCCACCCGCGTTGTCCTTGCACGTCACGCTGATGCGGTGCCAGCCCGGCTCGAGCGTGATCTGGCCCGTGCCGACGTTGTCCCAAGCCGTGTTGTACGCGACGCGCGTACCGTCGACCATGATGTCGCCCCGGTCGTCGTACGAGATCGCGAACGTGTAGGTCTCCTTCTGGTCCACGTAGAACTCCGCCTCGTGGCGGTACGCCGTGAAGAACGGCGTGGAGGTCTTCGTGAGCAGCTTCTGCACGTCCTTCGTGAAGAGGCTCGGGAAGACGCTCGGGTGGTTGTAGAAGTTATCCATCGTGAACTCGCAGCTGCCGAACGCGCTCGCCACATTGCAGAGCACCGCGAGCGAGACGTAGGTCGAGCGGTCGCCGATGTCGATCTCCACGTGCGAGCCCGGGGCGACCGTGAGGCCGTCCGCGAACGCCGCGGCGTTCTTCAGGTTCGCCGCGCCCGTGTTCTCGACCGTCCAGTGGCCGCTGACGCCGCCCTGCACGCCGTCGTCCGCGACGAAGCTGCCGGCGCCGGTGAGCTTCACGTTCGCGTTACCCTGCAGCGCGGAGCGGAAGGTCGTGGTCTTGCCGTTCGTGTCGAGCGTGAACGTCTTCTTCGTCGTATCGCGGGAGTCGCCCCACGTCTCGAACATCGCGTACTGGTAGAAGTCCGTGCTCCAGTCGACCATGCTCTTCAGCGTGCCGCCGCCGAGGAAGAGCTGCGGAACGTACGGGTACGCACGCTCCGTCGTGATGCTGCCGGAGAGCTCGACCGTGCCGCCGCTCATGCCGAACACCTCGTAGCCGATGCTGGAGACCGCCCTCGGGTCGATCTTCTGCAGCGGCTTCAGGTTGTAGGCGTTGTGGAAGCGCGTCGAGACGCCCTTCAGCTTCGCGGTGCCGGACTTCACGAGCATCTCGGCCGAACGGCCGTCCAAGCCGACCCACGCGGGCTTCGCCGCGGACGCGTCGAGCGTGCCGCCGTCCACGACGAGCCGGTGGAGGTTGTTCGTGGTGCCGCTCCACAGGCCCAGCACGACCTCGCCGTTCTCCTTGACCTTGACGGACGACCCCTCGCCCAGCGTGAGCGAGGCGTCGCCCGAGGCCAGGTGGATGCCGAGGTGGATACCGTTCACGTTCTCCGCGCGGAAGCCCTGGCCCAGGACGGCCGTTCCGTCCATGCGCGTCTGGTTCGTGGTGTTCGTGCCGAAGCCCATCGAGATGCTGACGGACTCGCCGGACACCGTCGTGTTCTCGACCGTCGTGACGACCTTCGACCCCGGGGCCTGGCGGCTCGGGACGAAGCTGCCGCCCGTGCCGGAGACCGTGTAGCCGGACAGCGTGCTGTCCGCCGACGGCGCGAGCGCGACGAACGCGGAGGTGTACCCGGCGTTCAGCACGATATTCGTCGGGTACTTCTTCCCGTCGCCGGCGGCCGTGCCGTCGCCGTAGACCACCATGCCGCCCGCGACGGTGAGTTCGTCCATCGCCACGTCGCTCACGAGGTGCGACACGCCGCCTTCGCGGGACAGGAGCCGGCCCTCGCCCGTGATGCCGCCCGTGTACTTCATCGACGCCCAGTTGCTGTTCTGCAGGTTGAGGGTCGCGTCCGCGGCGACGTCGACCGGGCTGGAGATCGTCGCCGTGCTCCAACCATTGCAGATGCGCGACGTCACGGCGCCCTCGACGAAGACGG
>JAEDMN010000123.1 GCA_016302985.1 Kiritimatiellia bacterium
AAGGCGCCGCGGACGTGGTCCGTCGACCTGCCGTGCTCGAACGACTACGGCCGCGTCGAAGGCATCGCGCCGGTCTTCATCGAGGGCGAGCCGTGGAAGGGGAAGCCGACGCGCATCTTCGCGTGGTGGGGGCTGCCGAAGGGGGCCTCCGCCGAGAAGAAGGTGCCGGCGATGGTGCTCGTGCACGGGGGCGGCGGCACGGCCTTCGCGAAGTGGGTGAAGACCTGGAACGACCGCGGCTACGCGGCGATCGCGATGGATACCTGCGGCAAGATGCCGAACGGCGAGCGGGACGGCAAGCCGCATCCGACGCATCCGTGGTCGGGTCCGAGCGGCTGGGGCAGCTCCGTCGCGCAGGTCGTCGACCCGGTCCCGGACCAGTGGACCTACCACGCCGTCGCGGCGGTGATGCGCTGCCATTCGTTCCTCCGGTCGCGTCCCGAGGTGCAGGCGGACCGCATCGGCCTCACGGGCATCAGCTGGGGCGGCTACCTCACGTCCATCGTGATGAGCGTCGACGACCGCTTCCTGTTCGCGGCGCCGGTCTACGGCTGCGGCTGGTACGACCTCAATCCGCAGTGGGACCACATGAACCCCGACCGCGAGAAGTACCGGAAGTGGCTGGCGCTCTGGGATCCGAAGAACTATCTCTCCGACGTCGGGGGCGGCGGCGCGAAGAAGCCCGTTCTCTGGTGCTGCGGCACGAACGACCGCTGGTATCCGCTCGATGCCGTGCGCCGCTCCTGCAACGCGCTCAACCCCGGCGTGCCGCTGAGCCTCTCCCTCAAGCTGCGCATGCCGCACGGACATCCCCCGGCCGGCGATCCGAAGGAGATCGCGGCGATGGCGGACCACTTCCTGAAGGGCGGGAAGCCGCTCGTCGAGGTCACGTCCGCCTGCCTGCGCGACGGGAAGCTGCACGTCGCGTTCGACGCGCACGGACGGAAGGTGGCGAAGGCCGAGCTGCTCGCGACCTGTTCGGCGAAGCTGCCGCTCATGGACCGCCCCTGGACCGCGACGCCCGTCGCGTCCGTCGGCGCCGGGGCCTTCGCCGCGCCCGTCCCCGCGGACGCCGTCATGTTCTTCGCGAACGTCGTCACGGACGACGGCCTCGTCGCCTCCACCCGCATCTTCGCGCGCGCGGACTGGGGCCTCGTCGACAATCCGCGCAATCCGGACACGGACTGGATGGCGGGCCGGGCGGGCCTCTTCGCGCACTTCCTCTACGGCGCGGACGTGGCGGACCGCGTGGCGAAGGAGTTCGACGTGCCGGCGCTCGTGAAGCAGGTCGTGGACGCGAAGGCGGACTACTTCGTCCTCACGCTCGGACAGAACACCGGCTGGATGTGCGCGCCGAACGTGACGTACGAGAAGACCGCCGGCTACGCGCCGGGCGCGCGGTGCTGCCCGCGCGACATCCCCGGCGAACTCGCCGCCGCGCTGAAGCCGCACGGCGTGAAGCTCCTGCTCTATCTGCCCTGCCAGCCGCCGATGCACGACGTGGAGGCGGAGACCCGCTTCGGCTTTCCCGCGGAGCCGGCGCACCGCGACCGCACGGTCAACCGCGCCGCGGCGCGGGAATGGGCCAAGGTCATCGAGGAGTGGAGCCGCCGGTACGGCGACGCGGTGGCGGGCTGGTGGTTCGACGGCGCCTACCGCTGGATCCGCTTCGACGACGAAATCGCGGAAATCTACGCGGCGGCGGTCAAGCGCGGCAACCCGCACGCCGTCGTCGCGTTCAACGAGGGCGTGAAGAAGCCGGTGCGGCCCTGGACGCAGGCGGGAGACTATCTCGCGGGCGAGGTCAACGAGCCGCTGGACGAGGCCTGCGCGGGCCGCTTCCTCGGCGACCGGCAGTGGCATGTCCTCACGTACTGCGGGAAGACCTGGGGCCGTTCGGACTGCCGCTTCTCCGACGCGCAGTGGATCGCGTGGATGAAGCCCGCGCTCGCGGCCGGCGGGGCGGTGACGGTGGACGTGCACATCGACCGTCCCTCGGGACGGTTGAACGCGGAGCAGGTCGCGCAGATGAAGCGCGTCTTCGCCGCCGCCCGAAAAGAATAGCCGCGCCGGCCCGCCCGTGGTTCTAAAGGCTGGCGGCGTCGGAGGGCATGCGCCAGTCGCCGCGGGGCGAGAGGCAGACGCTGCCGACCTTGGGTCCGTCCGGTAGGCAGCTGCGCTTGAACTGCCGCGTGCGGAAGCGGTGGAAGAAGACGTCCAGCCACTTCGCGACCGTCGCCGCGTCGTAGGCGTCCGCGAACGTCTGCAGGGCGAGCGCGTGGACCTTCTCCTTCGACGCGCCGCGGCGGAGGACGTGGTAGAGGAAGAAGTCGTGGAGCTCGTAGGGGCCGACCTTGTCCTCGGTCACCTGGGCGATCGTGCCGTCCGCGTTTGCGGGCAGCAGCTCGGGTGAGACGGGCGTGGCGAGGATGTCCCGCAGCGCGGCCGCGGCCTCGCCCCCGACCTTCCCCGCGTACCAGTCCACGATGTAGCGCACGAGCGTCTTGGGGACGCCGGCGTTGACGCCGTACATGCTCATGTGGTCGCCGTTGTAGGTGCACCAGCCGAGGGCGAGCTCCGAGAGGTCGCCCGTGCCGACCACGAGTCCGCCGATCTGGTTCGCCTTGTTCATCAGGAAGTAGGTGCGGCCGCGCGCCTGGGCGTTCTCGTAGGCGATGTCGTGCACGGACTCGTCGCGGCCGAGGTCGGAGAGGTTCTGGCGCGCCGTCGGCGAGATGTCGACCGTCTCGAGCGGGACGCCGAGTCCGTCGCAGAGGCGTCCGGCGTTGCCCTTCGTGCGCGCGGTCGTGCCGAAGCCGGGAAGCGTGTAGCAGTGGATGCCGGCGAAGGGGAGGCCGAGGCGGCGGAACGCCTCGACGCAGACGAGCAGGGCGAGCGCCGAGTCGAGTCCGCCGGAGAGGCCGAGCACGACGTCGCGGCAGCCGACCGCGGAGAGCCGCGTGGCGAGGCCCGCGGACTGGATCGCGAGGATCTCCTCGCAGCGGGCGTCGCGGTCCGCGCGGACGGACGGGACGAAGGGGCGGGGGTCGACGGGGCGGAGGAGGGGCGTTTGCGGAGTTGGCGAAGTTGAAGAATGCGGGCGTTCGAGTGTGCGCGTGTCCGCGTGTGCGAGTGGGACGTGGCGCACGGGGGAGAAGGGCGCGCGGCGAAAGGAGAAGGAGGCGGAGCGCTCGAAGTCGAGGAAGCCGAGGTCGACGTCGGCGAGGGCGAGCTGCGGGTCGCGGGAGAAGCGGGGGCCTTCGGCGAGGAGGGTGCCGTTCTCGGCGACGAGGGCGTGTCCGCCGTAGACGAGGTCGGTGGAGGACTCGCCGACGCCCGCGCCCGCGTAGACGTAGGCGGCGAGGCAGCGGGCGGACTGCGAGAGGACGAGGCCGCGGCGGTAGTCCGCCTTGCCGACGAGCTCGTCCGAGGCGCTGAGGTTCAGCAGGACGTTCGCGCCGGCGAGCGCGAGGCGGGCGGAGGGCGGGTTCGGCGCCCAGAGATCCTCGCAGAGCTCGATTCCGAGGACGGCGCCGGAGGGGTGGTCGAAGACGAGGTCGTTGCCGAAGGGGACGGTGGCGCCCGCGAGGGCGATCTCGGAGGGCGCCGCGTCCAGGGCGCTCGCGAACCAGCGCGCCTCGTAGAACTCGCGCGTGTTGGCGAGGAAGGTCTTGGGCACGACGCCGTTCAGTTCGCCGTCCGAGAGGACGGCGGCGCAGTTGTAGATGCGGCCGGCGACGCGGACGGGGAGCCCGACCACGGCGACGAGGCCGCGTGTCGCCTCCGACTGGAGAAGCTCGCGCAGCGCGTCCTCCGCGGCGGCGAGCAAGGAGGGCCGGTGGAAGAGGTCCGCGCAGGTGTAGCCCGTGAGGCCGAGTTCGGGAAGGACGACGGCTTCGGCGCGCCGGGCGCGGGCCGTTCCCAGGATCTCGCGCGTGCGCGCGAGGTTGCCGGCGACGTCCGCCGGCCGGACCGGCGGCACGGCCGCCGCGATGCGCAGATAGTCCTTCATGTCGTCTCCTCCCTTCAAGCAGGAAGGAACCCGGCCGTGCGGCCGGGTTCCCCGTTCGATGCCCGGAGGCACCGCCTTGTCCCGTTACATGTTGCTGAAGAACTGGAACGAGGCGTACGCGTCCTGGCCGTGCTCGGTGAGGTCGAGGCCCTTGAGCTCGGTCTTCTCGCTGACGCGGAGGATGCCGCATTTCTTCAGGATGAAGAAGATCAGCAGGCCGGTGCCGAACGCCCAGGCGGCGGTGACGCCCACGCCGAGGGCCTGCACGCCGAGGTACTTCAGGCCGCCGCCGTAGAAGAGGCCGACCAGCTCGTTGCCGTAGCTGTAGGAGGTCGGGGCCGCGAAGAGGCCGACCGCGAGGGTGCCCCACACGCCGTTCACGCAGTGGACCGAGACCGCGCCGACCGGGTCGTCGACGTGGATCTTGTCGAAGAAGAACACCGAGAGGACCACGAGCACGCCGGCGACGAGGCCGATGACGACCGAGGCGTTGGCGGTGACCTGGTCGCAGGGCGCGGTGATCGCGACGAGACCCGCGAGCGAGCCGTTCAGCGTCATCGTGAGGTCGGGCTTGCCCATGATCACCCAGGCGGTGATCAGCGCGGCGACCGTGCCGGCGCAGGCGGCCAGGTTGGTGGTCATCGCGACGCGGCCGACCGAACCGATGCCCGCGGTGTAGCTGCCGGGGTTGAAGCCGAACCAGCCGATCCAGAGGAGGAACACGCCGAGCGTGCCGAGGATGAGGCTGTGGCCCGGAATCGGGTTCGCCTTGCCGTCGTGGCGGTACTTGCCGATGCGCGGGCCGAGCATCATGGCGCCCGCGAGGGCGATCCAGCCGCCGACCGAGTGGACGACCGTGGAACCGGCGAAGTCGTGGAAGCCCAGCGCCTCGATCCAGCCCTTGGACGCCTCGCCCGCGAGCGAGCCCCACATCCAGTGTCCGCTAATCGGGTAGACGACCGCGCTCACGAGAATGGAGTAGATGAGGTAGCTCTTGAACTCGATGCGCTCGGCCACCGCGCCGGAGACGATTGTCGCGGCGGTGGCGCAGAACATCGTCTGGAAGAACAGGAACGTCCAGTCCCAGACGCCTTCGCCCGTCGCGAGCGACGGCATGCCGAGTCCGCCCCAGCCGAACCACATGCCCAGCTTGTTCGCGCCGAACATGATGGCCGCGCCCAGGATGAAGAACCCGAGCGAGCCGGCGGCGAAGTCCATCAGGTTCTTCATCATGATGTTCGCCGCGTTCTTCGCGCGGGTGAAGCCCGTCTCGACGAGCGCGAAGCCCGCCTGCATGGTGAACACCAGGATGCCCGCGATCAGGGTCCAGACGACGTTCAGGTTCGTCTGCACCGAATCCGCGGTCGCGGGGGCGTCGGCCGCCAGCGCGCCGGCGGCGCACAGGGCCGCCATTCCAAGGACGATTCTTTTCATCTCATACCTTCCAGTCTTTAATCGCGTTTCCTCAGCCAATCGCGGCCGGACCCTTCTCGCCCGTGCGGATGCGGATGCATTCGTCCATGGGGAGGATGAAGATCTTGCCGTCTCCGATGTCGCCCGTGCGGGCGCCCTCGATGATGCCGTCCACCGTCTTCTGCACGAACTCGTCGTTCACGGCGATCGCGAGACGCACCTTCTTCAGGAGCGTGACCTCCTCGATCGCACCGCGGTAGAGGTGCTGGTAGCCCATCTGCTGGCCGCAGCCCAGTGCGTTGGAGACGGACATCTTGTAGACCTGGCGCTCGTACAGGGCCTGTTTCACGGAGTTCAGCCGTTCGGGCTGAATGTAGGCGATGATCAGCTTCATGTTCTTTTCCTTTGCTGTCGGCGGTCATCCGGCGACGCCACCTGAATCGCACAATCCGTGCCAAGGCGCATGCCGCGCCTTCCGGGCATGAAAAACGCCGTGGGCTTTCCACGGCGTGTAAAAGAATGCGGAAATGATTTCACCGCGTGTCGGGAAGTCCGTTCGTCCAGCGGACCGGGCGTGCGTCAATACGAACGGCCGTCGCGGCGGGCGAGGTAGTTCGCGAGGGCCATGCCCAGCACGCGTTCGCCGCCCGGGGTCGGGTAGTTGCCGGAGAAGTACCAGTCGCCCGTCGTGTCGGGGCAGGAGGCGTGCAGGCCGTCCATCGTCTGGAAGATCACCTGGACCTCGGCGTGCATGTCCGGCGGGGTGAGGAGGTCGGCGATGGCCTTCGACAGCTGCTCCTGGGTGCAGGCCGCGTAGGCGGCGCGGAGTTCGTCGGGGGTGGTCGGCGCGACGTAGTTGCGCAGGCGCAGCATCGCGCGGAAGGCGACGAGTTCCCCGAGGGAGGACATGTCGATGCCGTAGCAGTCGGGATAGCAGATCGGCGGCGCGGAGGAGGCGACCACGATCTTGCGCGGCTTGAGGCGGTCGAGCATCGGCAGGATCGCGTTCTTCATCGTGTTGCCGCGCACGATCGAGTCGTCGAGGACGACGAGCGTGTCCACGTTCGGGCGGACGAGGCCGTAGGTGACGTCGTAGACGTGCTTGTAGAACTCCTTGCGGGCCTGGGCGTCGGCGATGAACGTGCGGAACTTCGCGTCCTTCACGGCGATCTGGCCGAAGCGGACGGGACGGCCCTCGGCGAGGCCCTCGGTCCAGAGCGACTCGATGAGCCCCTGGAAGGCGATCTGCGCGGAGTTGGGAATGTAGCTGAAGAAGGTGTGGTCCAGGTCGTAGTCCACGGCCTCGAGGATGGGCTTCGCGAGGGCCGCGCCGAGGGCCTTGCGCTCCCGGTGGATGTCCGCGTCGTTCGCGCGGGAGAAGTAGATGCGCTCGAAGACGCAGCTGCGCTTCTCGGCTTCGGGGCGCACGCGCTCGAAGGTGACCTCGCCGGTCGGGGAGACGAGCATCGCGACGCCGGGCTCGAGCTCCCTCACGTCCTCGGTGCGGCAGTCGAAGGCGGCCTGGATGGCCGGGCGTTCGGAGGCGACCGCGACGGCGCCGTCCATGACGCAGTAGAAGCCGGGGCGGATGCCGTGCTCGTCCCGCACGGCGAAGCTCCAGCCGTCGCCCGTGAGGCCGCAGAGCGTGTAGGCGCCGTCCGCGCGGGCGAGGACCGAGGTGAGCGCGTGGATGATCTGCTCGCGGCGCGAGGCCACGCCGTCGATCTCGGAATGGAGCATCTCGGACGCCAGCCATTCCGTCAGCACATAGCCGTCCGCGCCCGAGGTCGGGTGCTTGCCGAGCTTGACGTAGGCGTCGAACAGCTCGCGCGTGTTGGTGAGGTTGAAGTTGCCCGCGAGCATCAGCGTGCGGCGCAGCCGGGCCGCCGCGTGGATGAAGGGATGGCAGAAGCTCTCGTCGCCCTTGCCGAAGGTCGCGTAGCGGAGATGCCCGAGGAAGGCGCGCGCGTCGAAGCCCTCCGTGATCCGCGCGGTCCGCGCCAGCAGGTCGGCAAGCGGGTTCGCGGCGGCGGACTTCACCACCTTGTAGGCGGGCATGCCCGGCTCCGCGTCGAACTTCAGCGCCGCGAGCCCGGCGCCGTCCTGCCCGCGGTTGTGCTGCTTCTCGAGCAGCAGGGTGATCTTCGCAAGTCCGGCCGTCGCGCTCATCTCGGCGTTCGTCAGCCGAATCATCGCGACCGCGCACTCGTGCTTGATCTCTTCAGACATCCTTGGTACTGCCTTCCGTCCAGTTCCGACGCGGGCCCTTGCCGCGTCACGCGGCCAGCCAGGGTCCACGTCGGTACATAGCACGAAACATGCCAGCCCGGCGCCCGGTGGTGACTCCTAGGGAAACGACTCTGGGGGAATCGCACGACTCTTAGGTGGGAGCGCGGTTCCCGGGAAACGGCCGACTCCTGGAAGGGCGTGGCGCCTAGGCGTGGAGCTCCGACCGAAGAGTCATTTTTGTTACATGCCATGTAAATCCATTGAAAATTGCGTTACATTTCTGTAAAGGGGCGAGATGACTGAACAAAAAATGTATACCGAAAAATGAGTTTTGAACGATTTCTGTATCTTGTCTGGCTGGTTGGCATGCGAATTGCTAAAGAAATATGTTTCAGTTTGATTTCAGTTGCTGATTTCAACACCAAACCTAGATCGAAGGATCAGAAAAATGAGCAAGTACGTTGAGCAGGTCCTGAAGGACGCCCAGAAGAACAACGCGGGCCAGAAGGAATTCCTCCAGGCCGTCGAGGAGGTCCTCACGACCCTCGGTCCCGTCGTGGACGCGCATCCGGAGTATCAGGAGAACGCGATTCTCGAGCGCATCGTCGAGCCTGAGCGCACGATCATGTTCCGCGTTCCGTGGATCGACGACAAGGGCATCGTCCGTGTCAACCGCGGCTACCGCGTGCAGTACAACTCGGCGATCGGGCCGTACAAGGGCGGTCTCCGCTTTGATCCTTCCGTGAACCTCTCCGTCCTGAAGTTCCTCGGCTTCGAGCAGATCTTCAAGAACGCCCTCACGACGCTCCCGATGGGCGGCGGCAAGGGCGGTTCCGACTTCAACCCGAAGCAGAGCCCGCACACGCCCGGCCAGCGTTGCAGCGACCGCGAGGTCATGCGCTTCTGCCAGGCGTTCATGAACGAGCTCTTCCGCCACGTCGGTCCTGACACGGACGTCCCGGCGGGCGACATGAACGTCGGCGGCCGCGAGATCGGCTACATGTACGGCCAGTACCGCAAGATCCGCAACGAGTGGACGGGCGTGCTCACGGGCAAGGGCCTCTCCTTCGGCGGCTCCCTGATCCGTCCCGAGGCGACGGGCTACGGCTGCGTCTACTTCGCCGAGAACATGCTCAAGACGAAGAAGCAGAACTTCAAGGGCAAGGTCTGCGCGATCTCCGGTTCGGGCAACGTCGCGACGTACGCCGCGCAGAAGCTCCTCCAGCTCGGCGCGAAGGTCGTCACGATGTCCGACCGTTCCGGCGCGATCTACGTCGCCAAGGGCATGACCCAGGCCGACGTCGAGAAGATCATGTTCCTCAAGACGGTCACGCGCGGCGAGCTCAAGGACATCGCGAAGGAGATCATGGGCGCCAAGTTCGTCCCGGGCGTCAACTCCTGGCAGATCGTCGACAAGGTGGACTGCGCGTTCCCGTGCGCCCGCCAGAACGAGCTCAACGGCGAGGATGCCGCGTACCTCCTGAAGAAGGGCTGCAAGCTCGTCTCCGAAGGCGCGAACATGCCGTCCACGCCCGAGGCCGTCGAGGCCTTCCTCAAGGCCAAGATCCTCTACGCGCCGGGCAAGGCCGCGAACGCCGGCGGCGTCGCGACGTCCGGTCTCGAGATGTCCCAGAACTCCGAGCGCCTCTCCTGGAGCTCCGAGGAGGTCGACGCCAAGCTCAAGGGCATCATGGGCGCGATCCACGACAACGCCTACGAGGCCGCCGCCA
>JAEDMN010000124.1 GCA_016302985.1 Kiritimatiellia bacterium
GTAGTAGTAGGCTCTGGCCAGATCTGCGGGGCGTCCCGCCACGGACAGGTCCGCGGCAAGCGCGTCGAAGGCGGCGCCGCGCGGCAGCAGGGACTGCTTCAGGCACTTGGCGTCGAGGTTGTGGGCGTTGTAGGCGATCGCCCTGCATCCGTCTCGAAGAGCTTGCCGTGATTCGGTTCCAGCAGCGGCTGCATCGGCCCGATGTGCGAGCCGGTCGCGTAGCTTTCAAGGATGCGGACGGGGTGCGCGTTGATCCGCGTGGCGAGCTTCATCGCGGTGCAGAGCCCTTCGTACGCGTCGACGCGCTCGGGCTCGATGAAGTTCGTGCGCGCGTACCACTGCGCGCGGTTCGCGGGTTTGGCCAGCCACGCCCAGCACGTTCCGTGGAACGTGTACCCGTTGTCCGCCCGCGCGATCTCGACCTCATGCGCGACGAGGTTGTCGTGGAAGACATGGGAGGAGCAGTGGTTGAGGCAGCCCGAGTTGGCGAGGATGTAGAGCCGTTTCCCATGGTCGTCGCACCAGGTCTTCATTGCACGGACGGCGTCCAGGTCGCGGTTCAGTTCACGCTTCAGGTAGAAGCCGTCGAAGACGTCCTGCAGGTAGTCCATGCCTTCGACGGTGCCGATCTCCATGTTCACGGACGCGCGGATCTCGAGCCCGGGGAAGTTCGCGCGAATGAAGCGGGCGAGTACGGGCGACGTGGTCGTGACGCCCGTCAGCGATCCGTCGGCGGCGAACCGGTCGACCGTCTCGCCGACCTCCGTCAGAAAGGCGCGGGAGAGCGCCCGCGCGCCGTAGCAGTTGGCGTTGAACAGGAGGTGCAGCGGGATGCCCGCGTCGGCGAGGCGTCCGAGATCCTCCAGCTGCCGGTCCTCGTCCGCGACAAGCGCACGGCCGGACGGCATCGCGCCGTAGGCGAAGTAGACGTCGTGCAGCGCCGCGCGGCGCGCGACAAGCGCATCCATCCAGGCCCGATCGGCCTGATATCCGACAGAGAACGTCATGGCCTCGCCCCCTCAGTGAACCCCCTTTCCACGACGGTCAGTCATACCATTGTTTGGGATGACCCTGCCGAAGACCACCACGGCCTTGCGAACACGACGCGTCATCGGATTCATGGCTCGCGGTCCCAGGTGACGTCGCGGATGTCCACGGACGTGCCGTTCCAGGTGTAGAACGTCGGACGACCAACGCGGACCGCCGGACGATCGCCGAACTGCCAGGCCTCGGCGAAGACCTCCTTGCCCGTCCGGTCGTCGAAGACGGCGACCTCGACCATCCGGTCCGTCAGGCGCAGGGAGAACAGGTAGGTCCGTCCGAAGGTCCAGGCCACATCCGCGCCCCGTGCGTAGAGGCGCGTCATGCCCGTGTGGGAGAAGCGTCTCCCCTTGTAGGACTGTTCGAACTCGAAGCGCCGCGCCCCTTCGCCGCCGGCGGACGGCTGCCGCCAGAACGAAAGTCCCCAGTAGCCGTCCGGGCCCGCAAACCGAAGGCCGCAGGTCGTGGGAGTCTCGGGTTTTTCCGGGCCCTTGACGGGCGTGAACCGCGCCGTGACGACGCCGCCCGTTGCGACCGGGAGGTCCGCGACGACCGTGCCCGCCGTGGCGTCATGGACGAGATGGTCTCCGTCGACCTGCCAGTGCGCGGCCTCGCCCTTCTTCGACCAGGCCGTGACGGGCGTGCGGCGCAGGAAGGCGCCCGCGGGTATCCGGACGTCCTTCACTTCGCCGGCCGTGACGAGCGGCCCGCAGCCCGTCACGTTCTCGAACGCGACGTCCGCGACGCCGTGGGCGGGGTCGTGGCTCTCCAGGCGCACGCCCATCGTGTTCGCGGGCAGCGGGGCCGGGAACGCCACGTCCCGGACCTTCAGGCCCTTGAAGTGCCCCGCGACCTTGTGGTGCTGCCACCGATCGTTGACCATGAAGGTGCGGACCGTCATGAAGAGGTCGCCGGCCTCGGGCGTGTCGAAGCGGAGGTTCTCGAACGTGAAGTCCTCGAAGAGCTGGTCGTTGGCAGGCTGGATGAAGACGGCGTTCTCGGCCCAGTACTCCGTGGACGGCGTCTTGTGGATCGACTGGTGGAGGATGTCGCAGTCCCGGAACGTCAGATTGCGGTAGCGTGTGCCGGGCCCCTTGCACTCGTAGCCGATGCGGAAGATGTTCGCGACATCGGTCCAGAGCGCGCATTTCTCCACGAGCAGGTTCTCGCACCACCACTTCGGGGTGATGCAGTCGTCCTGGCTGCGAATGAAGCAGTTGCGGATGACGACGTCGCGCGAAGAGCAGACGTCGATGCCGTCGTCATTGAGGACGCGTCCGTTGAGGATCTTCACGTTGTCGACCGTCGCGCGCGTACAGCCGTCGAGGACGAGGCACCAGCTGAAGGAGCTCATCAGCGTGACGTCCTTCACCGTGATGTCCGAACCCGACAGATTCACCATGTGCCCGCAGCCCTTCGGGCCTTGGCACCAGGGCCAGGTCGCGCCGCTGAGGATGCCGCGGCCGCGCACCGTGATGTTGGTGCCGCGGCCGGAGACCGCGCCCTCCACGTAGGCGCCGGGGGCGAGGTAGAGGGTCTGGTTCGAGGCGAGGCGGATCGCCTCGTCGCGGTGGTGGCGTCCCGGTCCGAAGTAGACGACGTCCGGATCGTCCGGCTTCGGCGCATCCGTCTCCGGCACGTTCGCGCTCACAACGAGGGCATGGTGGCGCCCCGTCGGTTCGACGGCCAGCGTGAACGGCGGGGTCGCGCGGAAGCGCAGCGTGCGCGCGTCGACCACCTGCGGCTTCACGCCGCGGGAGAGCGGCAGAATCCGCACGTCGCGCATCGGCGCGCCGGCGACCTCGACCTCGACTTCGCCGTCGGCGTCGAAGAAGACCGCGTGGTATGGGTACGCGTCGTTCTGCTTCAGGCAGTGCGTCGGCGCGGGGAGCGTCATGACCTCGACGGGCTTGCCGTTCACCTTGACGGCGAGCGGCGCGGACGTGCGCACCTCGACTGCGGGCCAGGACGTCACCGTGACGGCCGAAGCGGCCAGCAGGCCCGTGAACGTGGACAACAGGAAAAAGGTCTTCATGACTGGACTCCCTCGTGACGGTTACTTGTTCTGGTGGATGACGGACTCGACGACGTCGAGCTTGTTCGAGCAGGCGTCGAGCAGCTGCGGGCCGGCGAGCACGCAGATGGCGGAATCCTTCGCGAGGGCGTCGACGGTGTCCGCGAACGCCTTCAGATCCGCCTTCGTCGTCCCGAGCATCTCGGCGCGCAGGCGCTGGAGGTCGTCCGGCGTGCGGCCCGAAAGGTACAGGTCGGCGGCGCCGAACGTCTCGGTGCTGGGCGTCTGGTAGGGTTCGGTCGCCGCGACGGAGCTCACGATGAAGCGGTCGAGGGCCTCGGGACCGTCCGCGAACTTCCGGAGCGCGTCGCCGCAGGTCGCGTAGACGTCGAGCGAGCGCGCCGGCTTCGGGTCGTTCCAGGAAAGCCAGCCCGCGTCGCCGTCGGGACGGGTACGGAAGTTCCCGCCATACGCGCCGCCCTTCACGCGGATCTCGTCCCAGAGGTAGTTCAGCGAGAGGATGCGGGCGGCGACGACTGCGCGGCCGGTGTAGATCGCCGGCGTCGGGTGGGCGACGCGGGCCGCAAAACCGATACCGGCGGGAATGCGGAAACCCTCGGCGCGACGGGGCAGGAGCGTGCGGACGGCAGGTGCGCCCATGCTTCCGCGCGGGAACTTCGCGGCGACCTCACGGGCGAAGGCGGCCGGGATGTTGTCGGAAAGGCAGACCGTCAGACGGTTCCGGACGAAGACTTTCTTCGCGAGCGCGGCGAGGCGCGAGCAGTAGGCCGGCCCCCCGGTGGCAAACGCGGCGTCCGCGGCCTGCAGGTGGCGGATCTGGGCGAAACCGGACAGCGCGTCCTCGACGACGCCCCGGGCGGAGAGCTGCGCGGCCGCGCGGCGGAACGGGTGGCTGCGGCCCGAGAGCCCCATGGTCTGGCGTTCGGCCGCGATGCGCCTCTGCTTGAGCAGGTCGCCGACGGCCTTCGTGTCCGTGAACACGGTTTCCAGCAGGACCTCGGGCACGAGGCGGACGACATCGGCCTTCCTGGACTCGAGCGCAGAGACGGTGACGGCCATGTAGGGGCGCACGTCCTTCGCGTCGCCGGCCTTCCCGTAGACGGTCCCGCTGATGCCGAAGTTTCCGATCTTGCCGTCGAGCTCGTTGCGCAGCGCGTCGATCGGGTGTCGCGCCGTCGCGAGGTCGCCCAGGACGCGCGCCAGCATCGGCAGGTCGGCAAGCTCCCCGGTCGTCAGGTCGGACGCGTCGAAGTAGAGTCCGAGATGCAGCACGCCGTTCGCCTGGGTGTGGGGACGCACCAGCGCGACGCCGTCCAGGTCGACGATTTCGCGGGCGGTCACGGGTCCCTTCACGGGCACGTCCTTCACGGACAGCAGCGGCAGCTTCGCGACGTCCTCGGGACGGTCCGGCGTCGTCTGGTGCTGCGCGAGGGCGCGGCAGGTCGCGAGCACCTTGTCCAGTTCCTCCTTCGACCAGGACGCCTTGATCTTCGCGAGCTCCGCCTTCTCGGCTTCGCGGCGCGCGGCACCGAGGGTCGGCGACGGCAGCATCGTCAGCTCGGCATGGTGCGGATTGTCCAGCACGGCCGTGCGGAGCAGCTGCTCGAACCAGCCCGTCTCCAGCTTCGCGCGCAGCGCGGCGTAGCGGCTTGCGTTGCGGAAGGCGTCCGCGGGATCGCCGCCGTAGAGCCACAGGTCGTAGGCGTCGGAGAAGAACGCGAGGCCGCGCGGCGTGCCGCCGTAGTCCTTCTCGCGGTCATGGAACTCGGCGCGGTCGATCAGCGCCGCGAGGCGGGCGTGGTCGAGGCCCTTGGCGACGACGCCCGCGAGCGTCTCGCGCACGGTACGGCGGACCGTCTCGACGTTCTCCCGCTTCACGTTCTTGACGACGAGCGAAACGCACATCTGCGCCTGGCCGCCGACCCCGAAATGCACGTCCTCGCAGAGGCCCTTCTCGAGCAGCGCCTTCTTCAGCGGCGCGTCGTTGTCGCCCGCGAGGGCGTCCGTGATCACGTCCATCGCCATGTACTTCTCGCGCGCGTCGAAGCGGGCGAAGACCCAGGCGTCGGACATCAGGACCTTGCCCTCGGGCTTCTCGTCGGCGCCGATCTCGTACTCGATCGTCTTCGTCGCCGCGACGGGCTCCTGAATCATGACCGGGGCGTCCACCTCGGCGCGCGGATAGGGCGCGAGGAAGCCGTCCAGCTTCGCCAGCACGGCCGGCAGGTCGACCTTGCCGTCCAGGAAGATCCGCGCGTTCGAGGGATGGTAGAAGCGGTTGTAGAAGGCCTTGTACTTTTCGAAGGTCAGCTCGGGAATCGCCTTCGGGTCGCCGCCGGAGACGAAGCCGTAGCACGTGTCGGGGTAGAGCAGACGCAGCGTCTCGTGGCGCAACAGGCGCTCGGGGTTCGCGAACGCGCCCTTCATCTCGCTGTAGACGACGCCGTTGCGCTTCAGTTCACCGTCCGCCTTGTCCAGCTCGTAGTGCCAGCCCTCCTGCTGGAAGGCGAGCGGACTCTTCATGCTGAGCGGATGCAGGACGGAGTCCATGTAGACGTCGACGAGGTTGAGGAAGTCCGTCGGATTGCGCGAACAGACGGGATACATCGTCGAATCCGCGCTCGTGAAGGCGTTGAGGAACGTCGCGAACGAACTCTTCAGCAGGTCGACGAACGGCTCCTTCACGGGATACTTTTCGGAGCCGCAGAGCACGGAGTGCTCGATGATGTGCGGCACGCCCGTGTCGTCGGAGGGCAGCGTCCGGAACCCGATCGCGAACGTCATGTTGTCGTCGTCGCGGTCGAGCCAGGCGAGATCCGCCCCGTTCTTCGCGTAGGTCATGCGCACCAGCCGGCCCTGCACCTCGGGGAGCTCGGTCACGCTCTGCACCGTGAACCCGCTCAGCGTGTCGCCGGGCTTGAAGGCCGCCGCAAGGGGCAGGGTCGCGGCCAGCGCGATCGCGGAAATCGTCTTGTTCATCTCTTCTTTCTCCATCTTTCTGTCCTGCCTTTCCACCTGTCAAACGTGGAAGGACGGGGATTCTGACACGGCTGGGGAAAAAATCACCCCAGGGGGGAGCGCAAGCACCTGCGCGCGGGCGCGGAGGCGTTCGGGCAGCGCGGCGCGTGTGGGCTGTCCCATCACGAACAGGCCCTTCCCGCGGAGCTTCGCGGCGCCGTACTGCGCGATGAAGGACTCCACGGCGGACGCCGAGGCGAAGAACACGTCCTCGAACGGGGGAAGCTCGGCGGACGGTGCGCAGAAGACGTTTTCGTACAGGACGACGTCGTCCACCCTCGCACCCGCCTTCCGCAGGGCCTTCGCCACGGCGGGGCCCGCCTTCGCGCTGCGCAGGCGCAGGACGCGGCGGCCCCCGAGGTCCAGCTTCGCGATCTCCGCGACGAGGCCGTTCGCCGAGAAGTCGGCCGCGGGCACGACGTCACTGGAGACGCCGTAGCGCCGCAGTTCGGCGTCCGTGCCCGAACCGCACGTGTAGAACGCGGGCAGACGGCGGCGGTCGCAGACGGCGCATTCGAAGAAGATCCGCACGGCCGAGGGCGACGTCAGCACGACGGCGTCGTACGCCGAAGCCAGGTCGTCCTTGGCAGCCGCCAGCGCCTTCCGGAAGGCGGCCGAGGGGACAAGGCGGATGAGCGGCCATCGGAGCGGACGTCCGCCGCGGTCCTCGACCGCGACCGCGGCCTTCTCCTGCACGGCGTCCGAGCACGTGAGCAGGACGCGCCGGCCGCCGAATGCGCCCGCCTTCGGCCAGAGGTGCGCCGCGACGGAACCGACGATGAAGAGGCCGGGGCGGTCGTCCCGCACGAGGTTGCGGACCGTCGCCAGGGTCGCCTGGCGGACCTCCTCGCGCGGACCGCCCGCGTCGAGCACGAGGGCGCACGGCGTCGCGGGGGCCATTCCGTCCGCCAGCAGCTTCCGGACCTCCTCCTCGATCACGCGCGTCGCCATGAACATGACGCGCGGCGTCTCCGTGCCCGTCGAACGGGGCGTGAACGCCGTGAAGCCGCGCGATTCGCCGCGGCGGGTCAGCAGCAACCCCGTGCCCGTGGTGGCGGCGGTCAGGGCGCTCACGCCGGGACGCACGAGGAACGGGATCTTCAGTTCCGCCAGGGCGTCCGTCTCCTCCGCCAGGCGGCCGAAGAGGCCCGCGTCGCCGCCCTTGAGGCGAACCACGCGGCGGCCCTTCCGGGCCTCGTCGCAGATGAGCCGCGTGATCTCGGGCTGCTTCATCGCGTGCGCGCCGCAGCGCTTGCCGACATGGACGAGGCGCTCGGGCGGAAGGCCGGCTACCAGTTCGGCGCCCATGAGGTCGTCGTACAGCACGACGTCGGCCAGGGAGATGTCCCGCTTCCCGGCGACCGTGCAGAGTCCTGCGTCCCCGACGCCCGCGGAGACGAAGCGCACGGCCTTGACGAAGCGCGCCCGCATGTCCGTCAGCCGCGGCTCGCCCTTCCGGAAGACGACGGCGAGCCAGCCCTGCGCTTCGGGCGGCGGCAGTTCCTCCAGGGGGATGGGGACGATGCCGATTTCGTCCGGCGGCTCGGGATAGAGGCGGTTCAGTCCCGCCATCGCCATCAGCACGGCGTCGTACTTCCCGTCGACAAGCTGGCGGATGCGCGCGTCGATCGCGCCGCGGATCGGCAGCGGACGGCCCTTCGGGAAGACGGATGCCGCATAGGCCCGGCGCCGTTCGCTCGAGATGCCGATGCGCAGGCGGGCGGACTTTCGGAAGGACGCGAATCGAAGGCTGTCGGCCTTCCGCACCACCCAGCAGTCGCGGGGGTCTTCGCGGTTTGGCAGCCAGAACCAGTCGAGGTCGTCCGCGACGGGATCCGGCAGGTCCTTCGCCGAATGGATTGCGAAGTCGATGGTCCCCGCACGCACGGCCTCGTCGAGGTCGCGCGTGAAGAAGTCCGGCGCGCTCTTCTCGATTGGCGTCACGAGGTCGCGGTCGCCCGGCGTCTCGACGACCTGGACGCGGTAGCGCGTGCCGGGGAAGGACTTCTCCAGAAAGGCGACAGCCCCCTGCGTCTGCGCGAGACTCAGGCGACTGCCGCGTGCACCGACGACGAACGTCTTCCTCTGCATCAATTCTCCTGGAGACCGGCCAGCACGCCGGCGATCACGTCCATCGCCTCGTCCAGCAGCGCCTCGGTGTGTGTGGCCATGTAGCTCGTCCGCAGCAGACCCTCGCCGGGCGGCGTGGCCGGGGGGACGACGGGGTTCACGTAGACGCCTTCCTCGTAGATGCGCTTCGACGCGACGAGCGTCCCCACGTCGGAATACGTGTAGATCGGGATGATCGGCGTGGGGTAGGCCATCGCCGACTCGCGGATGCGCAGTCCGCGCGCCTGGTAGCCCTTCCGGGCGTACGCCGCCAGCTGGCGGAGGCGGACGGGGAGCTCGGGATGCGCGCGCAGGTGGCGCAGCGCGGCGAGCGCCGTGGCCGCGCAGGACGGCGGCATGGAGGCGGAGAAGATGAACGGCGGCGAGATGTGGCACGCATAGTCGATCACGCGCGCGGACGCCGCCATGTAGCCGCCCAGCGACGCCAGGGACTTCGAGAACGTGCCCATGTAGATGTCCACGTCGTCCTCGAGGCCGAAGTGGTTCGCGGTGCCGCGTCCCCCTTCGCCCATCACGCCGAGGCCGTGCGCGTCGTCGACCATGACGCGGGCGCCGTACGCCTTGGCGAGGCGGACGATTTCGGGCAGGTTCGCGACGTCGCCGCCCATCGAGAACACGCCGTCCGTGACGACCAGCGCGCCGGCGTTCTCCGGCACTTCCTTCAGGCATTTCTCAAGGTCGGCCATGTCCCCGTGCTTGAAGCGGAGCATCTTGCCGAAGGAAAGGCGGCAGGCCGCATAGATCGACGCATGGTTCTCGCGGTCGCAGATCACGTAGTCGTGCGGACCGACCATCGCGGAGATGATGCCGAGGTTGGACTGGAAGCCCGTGCTGAAGGTGATCGACGCCTCCTTGCGAAGGAAGTCGGCGAGCTCCCGCTCGAGTTCGAGATGGAGGTCGAGCGTGCCGTTGAGAAAGCGGGACCCCGAACAGCCGGTGCCGTACTTCTCCAGCGCCGCGATACCCGCCGAGACCACCTCGGGGCAGGTCGTGAGGCCGAGGTAGTTGTTTGAACCCAGCATGATGCGGCGTTTGCCCTCCATCACGACTTCGACGTCCTGACGGGACTGGAGTTCATGGAAATAGGGATACAGACCGGCGGCGCGGGCCTCATCCGCACGGGAAGGCTC
>JAEDMN010000125.1 GCA_016302985.1 Kiritimatiellia bacterium
GGCGGGGAGATGATCCGCCTGATGTTCAATTTCAGGGACGGGGCTGTCGGCTGGGTCGACGACGTCGTGCTCGAGGAACGCCTGCCCGACGGGTCGTTCCGCATCGTCCACACGAAGGGTTTCTAAAACGGAGGAGCAGTGAAGAGATGAACCGATTCCGCATTGCCGGCGCGCTGGCACTGGCCGCCCTCCTGGCGCAGGGTCAGGTCGTGTCCTTCAAGGACGCTGCGAAGATCAGGAGCTGGGACGCGTGGGACGACCACAAGGGCCCCCAGGTCAAGAAGGAGAAGCGCTGCGTCACCTGGGAGAAGATCTGCAAGCTCGAGAGCGGCCTCCCGCCGGCGGGGATGCTCGAGGTGCGCCCCGCGCGCGACATCAAGGGCTCGAAATGGTCCATCGGCTGCGAGACGATGGACCGCGACTACGCGGAGTGGGACCAGTTCAAGGCCTACGTCGGCATCCTGGGCGCGAAGCACGGCCGTCTATTCTCCGGCTGGGCGAAGACCGAGCAGGAGAAGGGGAAGTACGACTTCACCTGGCTCGATCCGCAGGTGCGCGAGATGGCCGCGATGGGCGTCAAGCCCTGGATCTGCCTCTCCTACGGCAATCCCGTCTGGGGCAGCGACTTCCGCCTCGGCATGCGCGTGAAGCAGGTCACGGACAATCCGGAGGCGTTCGACGCCTGGATCCGCTACTGCAAGGCGTGCGTCGCCCGCTACAAGGACGTCGTCGACGAGTGGGAGATCTGGAACGAGCCGTTCCACCAGGCGACCGAGTATGCCGAAATGGTCTACCGCACGGCGAAGGCCATCAAGGAGGTCCAGCCCGAGGCGAAGTGCTTCGTCACCGCGATCTCCTGGAGCAAGGGCAAGGGTGCGAAGCGGAACGACTACGAGGTCGTGCTCGAACGGCTGAAGAAGGAGAACGCGCTCGACCTCGTGAAGTACTGGATCTACCATCCGTACACCCCCAATCCGGACACGTCCTACGCGGACCTCGCGGAGCCCCTGCGCAGGCTCGTGAAGAGCTATTCGCCCGCCTACGACATCATGCAGGGCGAGGTCGGCTGCCCGGGCCAGCTCGAGTTCGCGCACGCGCTGAACAACATCGAATGGACCGAGTACTCCCAGGCGAAGTGGAACCTCCGCCGGACGATCGGCGACGCGGTGCGGGGCATTCCGTGCAACGTGTTCACGATGATCGACCTGCAGTACACGTTCATGCTGCAGAGCTTCGGCCAGCTGCGCTCCAACACGCTGAAGGAGGTCGTCTACCGCCGCCCGAGCTTCCACGCGATGCAGCACGTCTTCTCGTTCTTCGACGAGGACGTGCATCCCGTCGCCGTCTCGAAGCAGACGGTCAACGGCAAGGAGCTGACGGTCGCGAAGTTCGAGCGCTACTCCACCCCCGTGTGGGTCATGTGGTTCTCCGGGGCTCGTCCCGGCGACACGCTCGCGTACGAGAAGTGCGACGTGACGCTCGAGATGCTCGGCTTCCGCGATCCCGTCTGGGTCGACCTGCTGACCGGCAAGATCTGCACCTTCCCGGCCGAGAACGCCGTCCGCGACGAGGCGCGCAAGGTGACGGTCGTGAAGGGCGTGCCGCTGTGGGATTCGCCCGTCATGCTCCTGTCGAACCGCCAGACGCCGCGCCAGACCGAGTGGGCGAAGATGAAGCCCGCCGAGATCGTGGACGCGCTGTACCGTCCCCACCAGCGGATGAACGGCTGGGTCGGCAAGAAGCTGCCGATCAAGATGGACGTCTCCAACGAGCCCTGGGCGAAGATGGAGACGAAGGACTTCCTGCCGTGCTTCGACAAGTACGGGCAGTTCAAGTACCGCGAGTGGCCGGGCAAGACGCATTCCGACGAGGAGCTGAAGTCCGGCATGGACGCCGAAGCCGCGGAGCTTGCCGCGAAGCCCGGTCCCGCCGGCTGGGACAAGTTCGGCGGCTGGGCGCAGGGCCCGAAGCAGGAGGCGACGGGCCGCTTCTACCCGAAGAAGATCGACGGGAGGTGGTGGCTGGTCGACCCCGAGGGCAACCTCTTCTGGAGCTGGGGCCCGGTGCGCGTCACGCCGAGCTCCGCCGTCACGCCGCTCAACGGCAACCCGCGCACGCCGAAGTGCGGCGGCTCGATGCCGGACCGCGACTGCCTCTTCACGGACCTGCCGAAGAAGGGCGACCCGCTCGCGCAGTTCTACGACACGTGCGACGCGCTGCTGCTGCCGTTCTACCTGAAGCGCGACGAGACGCGCCGCTACGACTTCTCCGCCGCGAACCTCTACCGCAAGTACGGCGAACAGTGGTTCGAGAAGTACGCCGACAGCTGCCACCGCCGTCTGCGCAGCTGGGGCTGCAACACGATCGCGAACTCCTCCGACCTGCGCATCTGCCTGCAGGACCGCACGCCCTACGCGGAACGCGTCGAGGTGGCGTCCCGTCCGATCGCCGCCAGCTGGGGCTCGTGGTTCAAGTTCCGCGACCCGTTCGACCCGACGTTCCGCACGGCAACGCTCGCCGCGCTCGCGGAGCACGGACGCGAGGCGCACGATCCCTGGTGCATCGGCTTCTTCATCGACAACGAGATCCAGTGGGGCGCGACGCACGAGGACCTCGCGCGCTGGACGCTGTGGAGCCCCGACGACCAGCCCGCGAAGGTCGAGTTCGTGAAGCGCCTCGCCGCGAAGGGCATCGTCTGGGACGGCGACCTCGCCAAGGTGCCCGACGCGGAGCTGCGCGCCTTCACGGACGTGATCGTGGAGGCGTACTTCAAGCGGACGCGCGACGCCCTGCGCGAATTGGACAAGGGGCTGCTCTACCTCGGCTGCCGCTTCGCCGGCTCCGCCCGTCCCTGGGCCATCCGCGCGAGCGCGAAGTACTGCGACGTCGTGAGCTACAACATCTATTCCGAAGGCATCCGCGACTGGCGCCTGCCGGAGAACCTGGACGCGCCGGTGATGATCGGCGAATTCCACTTCGGTGCGCACGACCGCGGGCTCTTCGGCTCCGGCCTCATCAACAAGGAGTCGCAGGATGGCCGCGCGGCCGCGCTCAAGGCCTATGTCGAGAGCGCCCTGGCGAATCCGCAGATCGTCGGCGTGCACTGGCACCAGTTCTCGGACCAGGCGACGTCGGGCCGCTTCGACGGCGAGTACTTCCAGGTCGGCTGGACCGACATCTGCGACCGCCCGTATCCCGAAACCGTGAAGGCCCTGCGCGAAGTCGGCTACCCGCTCTACGCGACGCGCATGGCGACCTGCAAGTAACGCATTCCCCGGAAAGGAAATAGAATGAAGAAGACACTCTTTGGCCTGGCGGCGGTCGCCGCGTGCACCCTGTTCGGCGCCGAACCCGCGGCGACCGCGTTCATCACCGTCCACACGGGTGCCGCGCTCGGGCCGATCAAGCCCATGCACGCCGTCAACAACGGCCCGTCCGTGCAGAAACCCGGCAACGACCAGAAGGTCGGCAACTTCGAGGACTACCGCGCCGCGCGCATCCCGTTCGCGCGCACGCACGACTCGATCAACTGCGTCTCCGGTGGCGCGCACTGCTGCGACATCAGCGCGATCTTCCCGGACTTCGACGCGGACGAGAACGACCCGAAGAACTACGACTTCGTGTTCACCGACCACTACCTGAACACGATCCGCATGGCCGGCACGGAGGTCTTCTTCCGCCTCGGCCAGACGATCGAGCACGGTCCGAAGAAGTACGGCGCGCTGCCGCCGAAGGACTTCGCGAAGTGGGCGCGCATCTGCGAGCACGTGATCCGCCACTACAACGAGGGCTGGGGCTGGGGCGTCGACCAGGCCTACACCACGCGCAACATCGAGTGGAAGAACCAGTTCAACATCAAGTACTGGGAAATCTGGAACGAACCCGACCTGGATCCCGCGGACGTCGGGCTGCCGAAGAACCCGCGCTGCTGGGGCGGCACGGTGACGAACTTCTTCGAGCTCTTCGAGATCTCCGCGAAGCACCTCAAGAAGACGTTCCCCGACCTGAAGATCGGCGGTCCCGCGCTCTGCGGCAACGACCAGTGGGCGGACCGCTTCCTGCGCTACTGCCACGACCACGAGGTCCCGATGGACTTCTTCTCCTGGCACATCTACAACACCGAGCCCCGCCGTCTCGCGGAGCGCGCGGTGATGTTCCGGAAGATGATGGACAAGCACGGCTACGCGAAGGCCGAGTCCATTCTCAACGAATGGAACTACGTGAAGGGCTGGGTCGACGACTTCGTCTATTCGCTCGAGGTCGAGTCCGGCCGCTTCAACCAGAAGTGCGCGGCCTTCATCGCCTCCGCCATGGCCGACTGCCAGTCCGTCCCGCTGGACATGCTCATGTTCTACGACGCGCGTCTCTCGACGTCGATGAACAGCCTCTTCGACAAGACGACGAAGTGGCCGCTGAAGGGCTACTATCCGTTCTACGCCTGGTCGAAGCTCGTCGACTGCGGCACGCAGGTCGCGTGCACGGTGCGCGAAGGCCGCGGCAAGAAGTGCGAGGACGCCACGGGCATCGTCTTCAAGGACGGGAAGCTCACATCCCCGAAGGGCACGTTCCACACCACCGCGGCGAAGGGCGCGGACGGATCCGGCGCGCTGCTGATCGCGCGCTACTCGAACGACGACAACACGTCCGACACCGCGACGGTCACGGTCAAGCTCGACGGCGCCTCGCTGAAGAAGGCGCGCTGCCACCTGACGGACGCGGTCCGCGTCTACACGGAGGTTCCCCTGATGCCGAACGCCGACGGCACGGCGTGCATCCTGATGCAGCCGAATTCCTTCGCCCTCGTCGAGTGGTAGGCGCAAAATGAAGACGCTTCTCCTGTCCTGCCTCCTCTCGCCCGTCGTCCTGTTCGCGGCGGCCACCGTGCGCGAGGAACCCCTCGAGCTGCCGACCTACGGCTTCGGCGATCCGGACCCCGTCCCCTGCACGCGGGAGAAGCGCTATCCGTACTTCCGCTACGACGGCAGTTCGGCCGTCGCCGCGCCGCGGACCTGGCGGTCCGTCGTGCTGGAAAACGACCGGGTCAAGGTCACCATGCTGCCGGAAATCGGCGGCAAGGTCTGGGGGGCGGTCGACAAGAAGACGGGGCGCGAGTTCATCTACTTCAACCACGCCGTCAAGTTCCGCAACATCGCGATGCGCGGCCCCTGGTGCTCGGGCGGCATCGAGTTCAACTTCGGCATCATGGGCCACTCGCCCACGACCGCCACGCCGGTCGACTGGTGCACGCGCACGAATCCGGACGGTAGCGTGAGCTGCTTCGTCTCGGCGACCGAATACATCAACCGGACGACGTGGCAGGTCGAGGTGCGTCTCAATCCGGACGAGGAGCAGTTCCACACCTACACCACGTGGTTCAACGGCTCCAACCTCTGCCAGCCCTATTACCAGTGGATGACCGCGGCCTATACTGCGCGCGGCAATCCGCAGCTCTATTTCCCCGGATCCGCCTACATCGGGCACGAGGGCGACGCGCATGCCTGGCCGATGGACGGGAAGGGCCGCGACCTCTCGCGCTACGGGAACAACGCGTTTGGCGCCTCGAAGTCCTACCACGTGCTGAACGGGGACAACAGCTTCTTCGCCGTCTGGTGGCCCGAGGCCGGTTTCGGGTCGATCCACTCGAACGCCGTCTACGACAAGTACGGACGCAAGATCTGGCTCTGGGCGCTGTCACGCGCCGGCGGCATCTGGGAGGATCTCCTGACGGACGCCGACGGACAGTACGTCGAACTCCAGAGCGGCCGCGTCTTCAACCAGCCCAGCGGCGAGACCTTCAGGACGCCGTTCAAGCACCCGACGTTCGCGCCCGGGGCGACGGACATCTTCCACGAGCGCTGGGGCGTCGTGCGCGACGCGTCCGCGCTCCAGGCCGCATGCGCCGCGACGTCCAACTTCGTGGAGCGTCCGCTCACCGCGCCGGCCGGCTTCCGCTGGGACACGGCCTACGGGCACTACGTCCGCGGCGAACAGGCGCTGCGCGAGCGCGACGACCGCCTGGCCGAGACGGAGCTCAACGCCAGCCTCGCGGCCGAACCCTGCTTCGTTCCCGCGCTCGACCTGCTGGCCGAGATCGCGTTGCGCCGCGGCCACTACGGGAAGGTCCGCGCGCTCTGCGCCCGTGCGCTCGCCGTCAACACATACGACCCGATGGCCAACTACCTGGACGGCATGGCCGCGCTGTCGGCCGGCGCCTGCGACCTCGTGCGGGCGCGCGAACGCCTCGGAATCGCGGCCTACTCGCCCCTCTGCCGCGCGCCGGCGTACGTCCAGACCGCGTTCACGTACATGCGGGAAGGGGACTGGACGGCCGCGGGCGAGGCCGCCGACCGCGCGCTCCTGGCGAATCCCCTCAACCGGGACGCCCTGCTCGTGAAGATCGCCTGCGCCCGGCGCGCAGGCCGTCCGGCGGAAGCCCTCAAGTTCGTGCGCCAGGCCCTGCAGAGATGGCCGCTTTTCCAGGGCGCCCAATACGAGCTCCAGCAGCTGGATTCCGCCTCTGATTTCCGCCTGCATGTCCGCAACGAACTGCCCGCGCAGAGCTTCCTCGAACTCGCGCTGTGGTACCGCGAGGCGGGACTCGAGAACGAGGCGCTTCAGCTGCTGGGCTATGCCGTGAATTCCCCGATCGCCCGCATCCTCGAAGCGGACATCCATCGCCGGAACGACCGTTCCGAGGCGTGCGCGCGCGCCCTGGCCGCGGCGGAGGCGTGCCCGGCCGCGGGCGTGTTCCCGTTCCGCCGCGAAACGGCCGGTGCGCTGCGGGCCACGATCCGCGGCCCGCACCACTGGAAGTTCGACTACTGGAACGCCGTCCTGAGCGACGCGCAGGGCGATGAGACGCATGCGCGCCGGCTGCTCAATTCCGCCGTGTCCCCGGACGAGGCCGTGTTCTTCATTTTCCGCGCCCGGCTTCGGAAGGGCGAGGCGCGTCTCGCGGACCTCTACAGGGCCCTGGAGCTTGATCCCGCGTCCTGGCGGGCCTACCGCGACCTGGCGCAGCATTTCGAAGAGGCGGGCGACGCGGAGAAGATGCGCCTCGCGACGGAGGACGGCCTCGCGGCCGCACCGGACAATAATGCGCTCCAGATGCTCCGGGCGAAGGCGCTGGTGAAGGGCGGTGCGTTCCGCGAAGCCGCCGAATACCTCGCGACGCTCGCCATCCTTCCGTCCGAACACAAGGACAACGCCCACGCGATCTGGGTCGACGCGTGGAAGGGTGTCGCGGCCGAGGCGCGCGCGAAGGGGGATGCAGCCGCTGCGGCGAAGGCCGAGGCGCGCGCCGCGGAGTATCCCGAGAACCTCGGGGCGGGGAAGCCGTTCCCCCCGGAGGACTGAACTAGAACGCGCCGCGGAGCATGTCCATCCGCTTCGCGATCGTCGCCTCGTAGCCCTGTTCCGACGGCACGTAGTACGTCGTCGGAATCCGCAGGTAGGCCTGCTCCGTGTACGCGCCCTTGTAGGCGTGCGGATACTTGTAGCCCGCGTTCTCCTCGGCGCCGATCGCGTTCACGTGCACGTTCTTGAGATGCTCGGGCACGGGCTGCACGGCGCCGGTCTCGATGTCGTGAAGGGCCTTGCCGATCGCCTCGTAGGAGCGGTTGGACTTGGGTGCGGTCGCAAGGTAGGTCGTGGCCTGGGCGAGCGAGATCCGCGCCTCGGGCATGCCGACGAATTCGACGGCCTGAAGGGCGGCGACCGCGACGGAAATGCCGCGGGGATCCGCGTTGCCGATATCCTCCGAGGCGCTGATCACCAGGCGGCGCGCGATGAAACGCGGGTCCTCGCCGGCATGGAGCATCTTCGCGAGCCAGTAGATCGCGGCATCGGGGTCGGAGCCGCGGATTGACTTGATGAACGCGCTGATCGTGTCGTAGTGCCCGTCCTCCTTCTTGTCGTACTGGACGGCGCGGCGCTGGACGCATTCCTGCATGACGTCGAGCGTGAGGTGGACGATCCCGTCGGCGGAAGGGGGAGTGGAACGCACGGCGACCTCGAGGGCGGTCAGCGCGTGTCGTCCATCGCCATCGCAGATTTCCGCGAGGAACTGCCGGGCGTCCGGATCCAGCTGCGTGGGGATGGCGCCATAGCCGCGCTCCTTGTCCGCCAGGGCGCGGTCAAGCAGCACGCCCGTCTCCTCGGGCGTCAGGGGCTTCAGCTCGAATACGAGCGAACGGCTCGTCAGCGGGGTGTTGACGAACATCGACGGGTTGTGCGTCGTGGCGCCGATCAGGACGACGGTGCCGTCCTCGACGTACGGCAGCAGGACGTCCTGCTGGGATTTGTTGAACCGGTGGATTTCGTCCACGAAGAGAATCGTGCCCATGCCGCCGAGCTCGTTGCGGGCGCGGTCGCAGACCTGCCGGATCTCGGCGACGTTCGAGACGACGCCGGAGCACCGGACGAAATTCCGCTGCGTCGTCTTGGCGATGACTTCGGCCAGCGTCGTCTTGCCGCAGCCGGGCGGTCCGTAGAGGATGATGTTCGTCAGGCGGTCCGCCTCGATGACGCGGCGGAGAAGTTTGCCTTCGCCGAGGATGTGGCGCTGGCCGACGACTTCGTCCAGGGAACGCGGACGCATCCGCGCGGCCAGGGGTTCTGAAGGGTTCATGCTCACACGGGGATTATACCATATCGGTTCATAACACGCTAGTTGACATAACCTGTATTATGCGCATGTTGGAATTCCACTTGAAGCGCCGTGATGCAGTTGATAGAATATCTGAAACCCACGAGGAAAAATATATGAGCGAAGACATGAGCAACGTCCACGCGGAAAACCAGACGACGGCGGTCAGCATTTTCGGCGAAGCCGGAGCTTCCGGTGATTTCCCCGTCCTCAAGGCGTTTCAGCAATACATCGACGCCGAACAGGCCAAGGCACGCAAGCGGATGGTCTGGCTCACGGCGTTCTTCGTGACCTTGCTGATCGTCATTGTCGTCGTCTTCTCCGTGATCATGTCGGCGATTATTTCGCGCGACCAGCAGAACCTCTCGGCGATCGCGGAGCGCAACCAGGAGCTCTCCAACAAGCTGCTGGACATCGCCCTGAAGAACCGTGAACAACCGCCCCAGCCCGTGGTGCAGCAGCCCCAGCCGGACACGATGAAGCCCGTCCTGGAGAAGCTGGAGAGCCTGGCGACGGCGATGGCCCGCCCGCAGCCCCAGCCCGTCCAGCAGCCGCAGGACACGATGAAACCCGTCCTGGAGAAGCTGGAGAGCATCGCG
>JAEDMN010000126.1 GCA_016302985.1 Kiritimatiellia bacterium
ATGTCCCATCGCCCCGCAGCGACAGATGGTAGGGGGCGATGTCCCATCGCCCCGCAGCGACAGATGGTAGGGGGCGATGTCCCATCGCCCCGCTGGAATGACAAAGGAGACTGAAGTCCATGAATGAAGTGACGACGAATCCGATGGTTGGTTCGCTGATATTCGCGCTGGGCGGCCTGGCGGGCGCCGTGTTCGCCGTGCCGTTCCGCAAGATCAAGGGCGTGGCGTACGAGAGCTACTGGCTGGTCTACGCGCTGGCCGGATTGCTGGCGTTCCCGTTCGTGCTCGCGATGGTCACCTGTCCGAAGACGCTCTCCGTCATCGGCGGCGCCGACCCGAAGGTGCTGGCCCAGTGCATCGGCTTCGGCGCGCTGTGGGGCCTCGGCGGTCTCACCTGGGGCCTGATGATCCGTTACCTCGGCATCGGCCTGGGGCTGGCGATCGGTTGCGGACTCTGCTCGGCGACGGGCACCCTGATTCCGCCGATCGTGACGGGCAACGCGGGCGCGCTGGTCGCCACGACGGGCGCGAAGATCGTGCTCGGCGGCGTGATTGGTTCGCTGCTCGGCATCGCGTTCGTCGGTCTCGCGGGCAAGTTCAAGGAGGGCGAACTCTCCGAGGAGCAGAAGAAGGCCGCCGTGGCCGAGTTCGACTTCAGGAAGGGCATGCTCGTGGCGCTGTTCTCCGGCATCGCGTCCGCCGGCATGAACTTCGGCCTGCAGAGCGGCGCGGCGCTGGAAGCCGCGGCGAAGCAGGCGGGCACGCCCGCGGCCTGGTGCGGCATGCCGGTGCTCGTTGTCGTGCTGTGGGGCGGCCTCGTGGTGAACGCGGCCTGGTGCCTGTGGCAGAACGCGAAGAACGGGACGTTCGGCGACTACGGCAAGATGGCGAAGTCCGCGGCGCCCGTCCTGGCGTCCCTCGCCGGCATTATCTGGGCCTGCCAGTTCGCGTGCCAGAAGATCGGCGAACCGCAGATGGGCGAGCTCAAGTACATCGGCTTCGCCGTCGTCATGGGCAGCTCGATCTTCTTCTCCTCGCTGCTCGGCATCTTCATGGGAGAATGGAAGGGCACGGGCGCCAGGACCAAGGGGTGCCTCGCGCTCGGCATCGCCGTGCTGCTGGTCTCCTTCTGCGTGATCAGCTACGGCAGCAAGTGATGTGATTCCTTTTTACGTCTCCGACCAGGCGACGGCGACGAGGTCCAGTAACGCGCTAGACGTCCCAGGAGATGTCGGTGCGGGTGGCGGCGGTGTTGCCGGGTATCCGGAAGCGCCGCGTCTCCGTCCTCGCGGTCACCCAGAGGCCGTCCACCGGATAGCTCATGTATTCGTCTCCCTTGAGCCCGGTGAGGAGCGAGGGGTCCTCGGTGGCAGGGCGGGTGAGGGAGATGAAGAGCGGCGTTGACTGCTGGACGAGGAACTCGAGCGCGGGCACGCCCGCATGGTCCGCGAGGACCTGCAGGTTGTCGAAGCTGTTTTCCGGGGAGGTCACACAGCGGGCGAGGCCGAGCTCCCGCAGCTGGGCAAGGGCGGAACGGTTGAGCGCGTAGAGCGTCCAGTCTGCCGTGACGTCTTCGAGTCCAAGCTGGCGCAGCAGGCGGAGGCCTGCGAGGTCGGCCGCCTCCCAGGACGAGATGCCGGCCTTGACCATGTGCTTGACCGCGGAGCGGAGGGCGTTGAAGTCGCGCTCGAAGGTGAAGACGGGGAGGGCGAGTCGGAGCGCGGGGACGGGATCGCCGGCCTGCCCGGCAAGCGCGCGGAGTTCGCCCGCGAGACGCGTCAGTTCGGATTCGACGTCCCTGCCGGCACGGTGGCCGATGGCAACGACGAGCTCGTCGTATGCGCAGGCGTCGTCCGGAAGGGATTGGTCGAGGCGCATCTTGAGGACACGCGCGGGGATGTCGCGAACGGCGGGGACCGCCGCCCCGACCGTGCCAGCGTCGTCGGAGGAGGGCTCCGTCCCTGCCGTATCGGAGGCTTCGGGGGCGGAGATGTCCGCGAGGGCGGCGGCGATCTTTTCCTTCCGCGTGGCGAGGCGGGCGGCGTCGAGTTGTTCGACCAGCTGTCGGCGGACTTCGTTCAGCACCGAAGCGGGGGCGAAGAGACGGTCCGGGTCGTCGAGCCTCAGGTCGCCGAGGCACCATTCCGTCTCTCCCAGGCGGGCGAACGCCTTGCGGACGGCTTCCTCCGTACGTTCGGGATGCCGGGAGGGCGTGAGCGTGCAGGCCTGGCGCACCGTGCAGCCGTTCGCCGTGGCCGTAATGGCGTTCGACGCGAGCGCGACCGAAATGTCGATGCGGACGCCCGCGTCGACGTCCGACGGACGGAAGGAGGGCACGGGGAAGCGGCGTTTGACCTCATTCGAGGCCGAGCAGTAGACCGTGGCGCCCGGCTGGATCGGCGCGTGTTCCCTGTCCCGCAGGTCCACGGCGATTTCGACGTCGCTGCCGGCGCGGACGGAGAAGACCGTCGCGCGGGAGAGGGCGACGCGCATGTCGGAGATGCCGAACCCATAGGGCTTGCCGCCTTCGGAGACGAACTGCAATCCGTCGTGCTTCTCAAGCGCGCGGCTGGTGTGGAAGCGCAGCCAGGTGCGGCCTTCGCGGTCCTTGGTGAGGCGCTTCACGGTGCCGATGGGGGTGCCAAGGTGTCCCAGGGACGACGGGTCGACGACTTCGCCTGCCTGTTCGGCAGTCTGCGCGCCGGGCTTCGGGTAGCCGTCCGCATAGAGGCGGGTCGTGCGGCGCGAGAAGACCGTTTCGAGGTCCGCGCGTGTCGTCTCGGGCCGCGCGGCGTCGAGAATCTCGCGGTAGTGCTTCGTGACCGTGGAGACATAGAGCGGGGACTTCATCCGGCCCTCGATCTTGAGGGAGGCGACACCCGCGTCGCGGAGCTGTTCAAGTCGGTCGTCGAGTCGCAGGTCGCGCATCGAGAAGGGCAGCGCGCGCGAACCGGCGGCGTCCGTGTAGGACAGACGGCAGCAGTAGGCGCACTTGCCGCGGTTGCCGGACCGGTTCTTCTCCATCGCGGAGAAAAGGCAGAGCCCGGAGAGCGAGTAGCAGAGGGCGCCGTGGACGAACACCTCGATTTCGCAGCCGCAGCGCTTCGCAATGGAGCGGATGTCCTCGAGCGACATCTCGCGGGCGAGGACGACGCGCGTGAAGCCGAGCTCCTTGAGCGCGAGGACGCCTTCGAGGTTGTGCGCGACGAGCTGTGTGGAGGCATGGAGCTCAAGGCCGGGGAAGTTCCGGCGGATCATGCGGGCGACGCCGAGGTCCTGAACGATGAGGCCATCCGGCCGCAGCTCCTCGAGGAGGGCGAGTGTCTCGGCGGCCTGCGGCATCTGGGTGTCGTCGAGCAGCGTGTTGAAGGTGACGTAGACGCGCCGGGGCATGCGTCCGGGGCGCGGCTGCCGGGTGAAGGCCAGGAGGTCGCGCAGCTGCGCGGGGGTGAAATTGACGGCCTCGGCGCGCGCGGAGAAGGCGTTCATGCCGAGATAGACGGCGTCCGCACCGGCCTGGAAGGCGGCGAGGGCGGTCTCGAAGGACCCGGCCGGGGAGAGGAGTTCGATGTCGTTCATGGGAGGCCCACATTCTACCATATCCGCACGGCATTGTCCGCTTGCCAGAGGCCCCCGGTTCGGGTATAATACTACCCCGATTTCGATTTACCCCCCAATAAGGAAGAAGCAAGGATGAAGCGAGCGGATGTGGACAAGGTGCTGATCATCGGTTCGGGCCCGATTGTGATCGGACAGGCGTGCGAATTCGACTATTCGGGCACGCAGGCGTGCAAGGCCCTGAGGGCCTGTGGCTACAAGGTCGTCCTCGTCAACTCCAACCCCGCGACGATCATGACCGACCCCGTCATGGCGGACGCGACGTACATCGAGCCGCTCAACGAGTCCCGTCTCGAGCAGATCATCGCCAAGGAGAGGCCCGATGCCATTCTTCCGAACCTGGGAGGGCAGACGGGCCTCAATCTTTCGATGTCCCTGGCGAAGAAGGGCATCCTGGACCGCTACGGCGTGAAGGTCATCGGCGTCAACCTGGAAGCGATCGAGCGCGGCGAGGACCGGGAGGTCTTCAAGGCGACGATGGAGGAGCTCGGCATCGAGACGCCCCGTTCCGGCATCGTCCACACGGTCGAGGAGGCGGTCGACCTCGTCGAGAACAAGATCGGCTACCCGGTCGTGGTGCGTCCGGCCTACACGATGGGCGGCGCGGGCGGTGGCTTCTGCTACAATGTCGAGGAGCTCCGCACGATCTGCGCCCGCGGCCTCGACGCCTCGCTCACGCACCAGTGCCTCATCGAGGAGTCCATCCTGAACTGGGAGGAGCTCGAGGTCGAAGTCGTCCGCGACGCGAAGAACCAGATGATCGCGGTCTGCTTCATCGAGAACATCGACGCGGTGGGCGTCCACACGGGCGACAGCTACTGCGCCGCGCCGTTCCTCACGATCTCCAAGGAGCTCCAGGAGCGTCTGCAGCGCGATGCGTTCAAGATCGTCGAGAAGATCGGCGTCATCGGTGGCACGAACGTGCAGTTCGCGCACGACCCGAAGACGGGCCGCGTCGTGATCATCGAAATCAACCCGCGCACGTCGCGCTCCTCCGCGCTCGCCTCGAAGGCGACCGGCTTCCCGATCGCGCTCGTCTCGGCGAAGCTGGCCGCGGGCATGACGATGGACGAGATCCCGTACTGGCGCGGCGGCACCCTCGAGAAGTACACGCCGGACGGCGACTACGTCGTGCTGAAGTTCTCCCGCTGGGCCTTCGAGAAGTTCCGCGGCGTCGAGGACAAGCTCGGCACGCAGATGAAGGCCGTCGGCGAAGTCATGTCCATCGGCAAGACCTACAAGGAGACGTTCCAGAAGGCGATCCGCGCCCTCGAGCGCGGCCGCGCGGGCCTGGGCTTCGCGAAGGACTTCCACGAGAAGAGCCTCGACGAGCTCCTGAAGATGCTCTCGGTCGCCAACTCCGAGCGCCACTTCCAGATGTACGAGGCGGTCCGCAAGGGCGCCACGGACGAGCAGATCTTCAAGGCCTGCGGCGTGAAGGCGTACTTCGTGCAGCAGATGCGCGAGCTCGTCGAGCTCGAGGAGAGGATCATGAAGGAGGGCCTGACGGACGAGCTGCTCGCCCAGGCCAAGAAGGACGGCTTCAGCGACAAGTACCTCGCGCAGATCCTCAAGGTCTCCGAGAAGTCGGTCCGCGACCAGCGCAAGAAGCTCGGCATCCGCGAGAAGTGGTTCGCCGTGCCGGTCTCGGGCGTCGAGGGCCAGGCCTACTACTACTCGACCTACAACGAGGCGAAGCCGTGCCATCCCGCGTTCGGCGAGGCGCCGGTCTCGAAGAACGCGAAGAAGGTGATGATCCTCGGCGGCGGCCCGAACCGCATCGGCCAGGGCATCGAGTTCGACTACTGCTGCTGCCACGCCGCGATGGCGATGCGCCGCATGGGCTACGAGACGATCATCGTCAACTGCAACCCCGAGACGGTGTCCACGGACTACGACACGTCCGACAAGCTCTACTTCGAGCCGGTCACGGTCGAGGACGTCCTCCAGATCTACGAGGCGGAGAAGCCCGAGGGCATCATCGTCCAGTTCGGCGGCCAGACCCCGCTGAACATCGCCCGCCAGCTCCAGGAGGCCGGCTGCCGGATCCTCGGCACGTCCGTCGACTCGATCGACGACGCGGAGGACCGCGACCTGTTCCACTCCATCATGGACAAGCTCGGCATCCCGATGCCGGAATCGATGATGGCGAGCGACCTCGACGGCGCGCTGAAGTGCGCGGCGAAGCTCGGCTACCCGCTGATCATCCGCCCGTCCTTCGTCCTCGGCGGCCGCGGCATGGAGGTCATCTACGACGAGATCATGCTCCGCGAGTACGTGGACAAGGCCGTCGGCGTCACGCCGGACCGTCCGCTCTACCTCGACCGCTTCCTCTGCCACGCGATGGAGTGCGAGGCGGACGCGCTTTCCGACGGCACGGACGTCTTCATCCCGGCGATCATGCAGCACATCGAGCTCGCGGGCATCCACTCGGGCGACTCCGCCTGCGTGCTGCCGCCCGTGACGATCCCCGAGGACGCCAAGGCGACGATCCTCGAGTACACGCGCCGCATCGCCAACGAGCTCAAGGTCGTCGGCCTGATGAACATGCAGTTCGCGATCGAGAACGGCAAGGTCTACGTGATCGAGGCGAACCCGCGCGCGTCCCGCACGGTCCCGCTGGTGTCCAAGGTCGCCGGCACGCAGATGGCCGGCATCGCCACCGAGCTCATGCTCGGCAAGACCGTGAAGGAGCTCGGCCTCGACAAGAAGAAGGTCATCCCGTACTACGGCGTGAAGGAAGCCGTGATGCCGTTCGAGAAGTTCCCGGAGGTCGACCCCGTCCTCGGGCCGGAGATGCGCTCGACGGGCGAAGTGCTCGGCCTGGCGGACACGTTCGGCCTCGCCTACTTCAAGTCGCAGGAAGCCGCCGGTTCCCCGCTGCCGACGAAGCCGGGCAAGTTGCTCGTCTCGCTCTCGGACAAGACGGAGGACGCCGTCACGGCCGTCATCCGCTTCGCGCAGCTCGGCTTCGAGATCATCGGCACCGAGGGCACGATCAAGTTCCTCGAGTCGAAGGGCGTGAAGGGCACGGTGGTCGCCAAGATCGGCGAGGGCCGTCCCGACGTGCTCGACGCGATCAAGAACCGCGAGGTCAGGATCATCATCAACACGCCGTCCGGCCGGCGCGACGCGCGTGCCGACGACAGCCGCATCCGCCGGAACGCGATCAAGTACAAGGTCCCGTACCTGACGACGATCGCCGCCGCGCAGGCCGCGGTCGAGGGCATCGGCGCCGCGATGAGCGGCCTCGGCGAGGTCCGTTCGCTGCAGAGCTACCACGCGTCCATCACGATGGAGTAGGGAACATGAGCAGGACGGGTATGGACAAGCACCTGTTTTGCGCGATGACGGTGGCGCTCTGCGCCGCCGTTTTCGCGCTTCCCACGGGCGAGAAGATCTATCTCTGGCCGAAGGACAAGATGCCCGACCGCCAGCCCCACCAGATCGCGGCGACGGTCGCGGAGACGAAGGCGCCGGGCTTCAAGGCGGACGAGAACCGCGAGCCGCACCTGCAGTGGTACGAGGCCCCCCGCGGACCGAAGACCGACGCGGTCATGATCATCATCTCCGGCGGCTCCTACCAGTGCTGCTGCGACCTGCCCGCGTTCGAGCCGCTCGTGAAGAAGCTGCTCGACAACGGCATCCCGTGCGTCAACCTGACCTACCGCACGCCGCGACCGAAGGGGCTTCCGATCTACCAGACGGCGTGGGAGGACGGCCAGCGCGCGGTCCGCATCGTCCGCAGCGAGGCGGCGAAGCGCGGCTACGACCCCGAGAAGATCGGCGTCATGGGCTGCTCCGCCGGCTCGCACCTCGCCGTCATGCTCGGCACGAGCGCGCTCACGCCCGCCTACCGGCCGGTCGACGACCTCGACAAGCTGCCGTGCCATGTCAACTGGGCCATCCCGATGTGCCCGGCCTACGCGCTGACGGACGGCCTCGACGATCGGAACGCGACGAAGGGCGACGGCCCCGACGTCAAGCTGAATCCGTCCTTCAGGTTCGACGCGAAGACGTGCCCGATGTGCTTCTTCCACGGCGGGAACGACCCGTACTCGCCGATCGGATCGACGCAGATCTACCGCCAGCTCCGCCGCATGAAGGTGCCGGCCGAGCTCCACCTCGACGCGGACCGCGGCCATGGCCCGGTCAACGCGGAGAAGTTCGAACGCGCGCTCGAGTTCCTGCGCCAGATGCAGTTCATCGGCAAGCTCGGCCGCGAGGTCAACCACGACCACCGCCACATGCCGAACGACACGCTCCGTACGGAGAAGGAGCTGCTGTGGCCCGAGGGGAAGATGCCCGACCCGATGCCGAATCAGGGCTACAAGCCGTATCTCGTGTGGTTCATCCCCGAGAAGCTGACGACGAAGGCAATCCAGGTGATTGTGCCCGGCGGCGGCTACGGCTTCTGCAACTTCAACGGCGAGGGCACGCCCGTCGCGCACTACCTGAACGGGAAGGGCATGGCGGCCGTGGTCGTGATGTACCGCTGCCCGCGTCCGCAGGGGAAGCCGAAGCACTTCAGCGGCTGGCAGGACGCGCAGCGCGCGATCCGCATGGTCCGCGCCGAGGCGCCGGCGCGCGGCCTCGATCCGAACCGCATCGGCATCATGGGCTTCTCCGCGGGCGGCCACCTCACGCTCATGACGGCGACGAACGCGCAGACGCCCGCCTACGCGCCCGTGGACGACATCGACAAGCTGCCGTGCACCCTGCAGTGGGCCTGCCCGGTCTATCCCGCCTACGCGCTGACGGACGGCGCCGACGCCCCGAACAAGGAGGGCGGCAATCCGGACGGCGCCGTGCTCGTGCCGGAATTCGCCTTCGACGACGCCACGCCGCCGATGTGCTTCTTCCACGGAGATGCGGACGTCTACGCGTCCATGAACTCCGTCAAGGCCTGGGAGAAGCTCCGCCGCATGGGCCGCCAGAGCGACCTGCACACGCTCGCGAAGCGCGGCCACTGCTTCCAGATGAACGCCGCGCCGGGCACGGGCAGCTACACCTGGCTCGACCAGCTCTGGGACTTCCTGGCCCGCAAGGGCCTCAGCAAGTAGCGGCGAAACGGGACCGACTGTCATGGACCAGACCGAAGAAAGCACCCTCCGGCGCGCCATCTGGCAGCGCAGCGACGCCGTCCTGGCCAAGATGGCCGAGGACGGTTTCGCGGAGCTCCCGCAGAACGAACGCGACGCGTGGATCGTCTCCATCCAGCTCGACGTCCCCTACGAGCAGGCGCTTGCCTGCGTGGACGGCACGGCCGCTCCGGAGGCTCTCGACAACCTCCGCGCCCGCGCCGGCCAGACGTTCGCGTACGGCAAGCGGAAGGCGCTGCGGGACCTGAAGGAGGTCATCTCGCGCCGGCCGCAGTTCAACGCGCCCGAGGCGAAGCCGGCCGGCTGACCGGGTCCGCCCGGCAAGCCGAAAGCGACAAGGAGTGAAGAACGCCCCGCGTCCTTCACTCCTTGCTTTTCCTCGTCTGCCCGGAATTGGCGCCCCTGGCGAGACTCGAACTCACTACCCATTGCTTAGAAGGCAATTGCTC
>JAEDMN010000127.1 GCA_016302985.1 Kiritimatiellia bacterium
TGCCCTTCAACACAGACAAGGAGTTGGCGATGGGCATTTTCAAGGCATACGACATCCGCGGCATCTACGGCCAGGATCTCACCCAGGACATTTTCTACAAAATCGCGCGCGCTTATGCGCAATTCGCGCAGGTTCACAAAGTCGTCGTCGCGCGCGACTGCCGCGTCCACTCCAAGCCGCTCTTCGACGCCTTCGCGCAGGGTCTTGTGGACGAGGGCGTGGACGTGATCGACATCGGCCTCGCCTCGACCCCGATGAGCTACTTCGCGAACTCCTATTTCCAGGCGGACGGCAGCGTGATGATCACGGCCTCCCACAACACGAAGGAGTGGAACGGCTGCAAGCTCTGCAAGGCGAACGCGGTGCCGATCTCCGGCGCGACGGGCATCAAGGACATCGAGAAGATGGTCGCCGAGATGGACCTGAACGAGCCGCCGCATGGCGTCGGCGAGGTCACGAAGGCCGACATCTCGAAGGAATACGCCGCGCATGTCGCGAAATTCGCGCATCTGGCGAAGCCGGTGCACGTGGCGATGGACTTCGCGAACGGCATGGGCATCGCCGAGAGCGCGGCCTTCGCCGGCACGGAGCTCACCTACGATTCGCTCTTCGGCGAATACGACGGCGACTTCCCGAACCACGACGCGAACCCGCTGCACGTCGAGACGCTCAAGGACCTGCAGAAGCTCATGCGCGACAATCCGGGCAAGTACGCGTTCGGCGTGGCGTTCGACGGCGACGCGGACCGCGCGGGCTTCCTGGACGAGAAGGGCGACGTGATTCCGATGGACTTCATGACGGCGCTGATCTCCGGCGACCTGCTGCAGTCCAACCCGGGCGCGGCCTGCTTCTACGACCTCCGCTCCTCCAAGGTCGCGAAGGAGGTCATCGAGGCCGCGGGCGGCAAGCCGATGATGAGCCGCGTCGGCCACAGCTTCATCAAGGCGCAGATGCGCGAGAACGACGCGATCTTCGCGGGCGAGCTCTCCGGCCACTACTACTTCAAGGCGAACTCCACGGCGGAGTCCAGCTCGATGGCGACCTTCGCGCTCGCGAACATCGTCTCGCGCAGCGACAAGCCGCTGAGCGCGCTGATCGCCCCGCTGCGCAAGTACAGCCAGAGCGGCGAGATCAACAGCAAGGTCGCGGACGCCGCGGCGGTGCTGGCGAAGATCAAGGCGCAGTTCGCGGACTTCTTCGAGCTCGACGGCGTCTCCGTCGACCGCTGGGACTCCGAAGGCTGGTGGTTCAACGTCCGCATGTCGAACACCGAGCCGCTCGTGCGCCTGAACCTCGAGGCGAAGACGCCCGAGCTGATGGCCGAGAAGCGCGACGCGATGCTCGCGCTCATCCGCGGCTAGCCCGTCCGGCGGGGCGACGGGGACGTCGCCCCCTACCGGACCTCGCGGGGCGACGGGGACGTCGCCCCCTACCGGACCTCGCGGGGCGCTGGAGACATCGCCCCCCTGCCGGACCTCGCGGGGCGATGGAGACATCGCCCCCTACCATGAACCGATTTCACCTTTCAGCACCCGATGGCATCCGTAAAATACGACGACAGCAACATCAAGCACCTCAGCGCGATGGAGCACATCCGGCTCCGTCTCGGCATGTACATCGGGCGGGCGGGCGACGGCAGCGACTACGACGACGGCATCTACGTCCTGCTGAAGGAAGTCATCGACAACGCGATCGACGAGTTCATCATGGGCTACGGCCGCAAGGTCGAGATCCGGCTGGACTGGAACTCGGGCGCCTGCAGCATCCGCGACTACGGCCGCGGCATCCCGCTCGGGTCCGTCGTCGACTGCGTGAGCCAGCTGAACACGGGCGGCAAGTTCAACACCGAGAGCTTCCAGTTCTCGGTGGGCATGAACGGCGTGGGCACGAAGGCCGTGAACGCGCTGTCGGACCGCTTCTACGTGCGCGCGGTGCGCGACGGCGAGTACTCCGACGCGCTCTTCGAGAAGGGCGAGCTGAAGTCGAAGCACCGCGGCAAGTGCAAGGGGGCCGGCGAGCGCAACGGCACGCTGATCGAGTTCGTCCCGGACGGCACCATCTTCAGGAAGTTCCAGTTCCGCGAAGAGCACGTGATGCGCCGCCTGAAGATGTACGCGTACCTCAACGCGGGCCTCACGCTGGACCTCAACGGGCAGAAGATCGTCAGCGACGAGGGCCTCGGCGACCTGATCCAGGACGAGGCGCAGTTCGAGAAGATCTACCAGCCGTTCCACTTCCGCTCCAAGACGCTCGAGTTCGTGTTCACCCACACGAACCGCTTCTCGGAGGAGTACTACTCCTTCGTCAACGGCCAGCACACGACCGAGGGCGGCACGCACCTCTCCGCGTTCAAGGAGGGCCTGACCAAGGCGCTCAACGAGTACTCGAAGAAGAAGTTCGACGGCGACGACGTGCGCGAGGGCGTGATCGGCGCGATCGCGATCCGCATGCAGGACCCGACCTTCGAGGGCCAGGCGAAGACGAAGCTCGGCTCGCCCGAAATCCGCGCCGAGCTCGTGGCGGAGATCAAGAAGCAGGCCGAGGCGCTGTTCCACCAGAACGCGGCCGAGGCGGACAAGCTCGTCGCGAAGGTCGAGGAGACCTCCAAGCTCCGCAGCCAGCTCAACACGATCAAGAAGCAGGCGCGCGAGCGCAGCCAGGCCGTGAGCGTGCGCGTGCCGCAGCTCAAGGACTGCAAGCGCCACCTGAAGCTGGACAAGGTCGACAAGAAGACCGGCGTCCCCGAGGGCAGCGACACGATGATCTTCCTCACCGAGGGCGTCTCCGCCGGCGGCACGCTGAACCGCAGCCGCAACGCCGAGAACCAGGCCGTCTTCTTCCTGCGCGGCAAGCCCCTCAACACGTGCGGCCTCGCGAAGGACGTCCTCTACAAGAACGTCGAGTTCTTCAACCTGATCAAGACGCTCGACATCGAGGAGACGCTCGAGCACCTGCGCTACGGCAAGATCATCTTCGCGACCGATGCCGATGTGGACGGCCTCCACATCCGCAACCTGCTGCTGACGTTCTTCATGCGCTTCTACAAGCAGCTCGTCCTCGACAAGCGCATCTACGTGCTCGAGACGCCGCTCTTCCGCGTGCGCAACAAGAAGGAGCAGTACTACTGCTTCACCGAGGAGGAGCGCGTCAAGGCGATCGCCAAGTGCGGCAAGGGCGCGGAGATCACCCGCTTCAAGGGCCTCGGCGAACTGAACCCCGAGGAGTTCGCGGACTTCATCGGCGAGAACATGCGCCTGACGCCGGTCCACTGCCACGAGGACAGCGAGGTCGACAAGACCATCAAGTTCTACATGGGCGCCAACACGCCCGAGCGCAAGGACTACATCATGGACAACCTCGTCTGCGACTCGACCGAGGTCTGAGCCGGATGGGAAAGGAGCGGGCCGTGTCGACGTCGTGGTTCATCCGGGTGGCCTGCGCGGCGGCCCTCCTCCTGGGCGCCGGATGCGCCACGGCGCCCGTGCGCGACTGGGAGTCGAAGACGTTCGAGTTTCCCTACGTGCACGACTACGAGGTCGTGAACCGGACGACCTTCACCTGGCGCGACGACTTCCTCTCCGCCGACTCCCGCGCCTATTCGCAGGAACTGGCCGGGCCGCTCTCCGCGCTGGCCGCCTCCGTCTACGGATACCGTCACGACCTGGACGTGCATGCGCTGGTGGAGATGGGATTCAACGCGGCGTCGCTCTACCGGCGCTACGGCCGGGACCTCGACTACGCGGATGCGACCTACGGACGCGACCAGGTCGGATTCACGCTCGCGGCGAAGCGGATCTTCCTCGACGGCGCGTTGCACGACGTGCTGTTCGTCGTCGTGCGCGGGACGTACGGCCGCGACGAGTGGATCTCGAACATGAACATCTGCAACACGCCGGGCCGCGCGGTCGACTTCGCGCCGGAGCAGGTCCCCGCGCTGCACGAGGGTTTCCGCAAGGCGGCCGACGCGGTGCAGGCCGCGGTGGAGGCGTACGTCGCCTCGAATGGCGTCGACTGCGCGTCCGCCAAAGTCGTCGTCACGGGGCACAGCCGCGGCGCGGCCGTCGCCAACCTGCTCGGCGCGCGGCTCGACGACGGCAAGCTGCTGCCGGGGGTGCGCCCCGGAAACGCGTTCGTCTACGCCTTCGCGCCGCCGAACACCGTGCTCGACCCGGCGGCGGAGCCGGACGCCCCGCGCTACGGGAACATCTTCAACATCGTCAATCCCGAGGACATGGTCCCGCTTGTCCCGATCACGAAGTGGTCGTCGCGCCGCTACGGCAGGGACCTGCTGCTGAAGCACTACGACGCGCTGTCGACGTGGGAGGTCTGGACCGACCCCGCCTACAACGCGATGAAGGACGAATTCCGGACCATGACCGGCTACGAATGGTGGCACACGCCGTTCGGCACGAACTCCACCTATCTCGTCCCCGCGGTGCTCGGGGCCGTGGCGCCGACCGTCCCCGACCTCTACCTGGTGACGAAGGACCAGCGCGATGCGGGGAACACCACGAGCGTCCACTCGATCCTCGAGATGATGGTCTTCCGGAGCATGGACCCCGTCTCGGACGCACCGGACCCGTCGCTCGGCGACGACGTGCGCCAGCTGACGCGTGTCTACTCGAAGATGCGCGACAGCAAGCGCGCGGAGGACGGGGACGACTATTTCTACACGCCCGACGGGCGCGACTTCTCGCGCCAGCCCGGCATCTTCGACCTGCCCTGGCGGCTGTCGTGCATGCACGCGACGCAGACGTACATCGGCTGGATGAAGGCCGCCGAGCTGTACGGCCCCGCGGCCGTGTACAGGAACTGGCCTTCAACGGAGAACAAGGAGCGATGAGCATGAGATTCCGGGCGGCCGCCGCCCTGGCGCGCCTCGCCGCGCGCGACGGCGCGGTACTCGTTCTGACGAATGTGCTATACTGGCCGCATGCAGGAAGTTGATGTCATAGTCGCGGGTGCGGGCCTCTGGGGCTGCACCGTCGCGCGCGTGCTCGCGGAGGCGGGCCGGAAGGTTCTGGTTCTGGAGAAGCGGGACGTGGTCGGCGGGAACGTGCGGTGCGCGACCGATCCGGAGACCGGAATCGAAGTGCACACCTACGGGTCGCACATCTTCCACACGCACCTGGACGACGTCTGGAACTTCGTGCGCCGCTTCGTCGCGTTCAACGGCTACCAGCACAAGGTGCTCGCCCGGTACAATGGGAAGACCTACTTCCTGCCGCTCGGGCTCACGCTCGTCAACCAGTTCTACGGCCTCGACCTGACGCCCGCCGAGCTGCCCGCCTTCATCCGCGCGGAGGCCGCGAAGGCGCCGGCGACGGACGGCGCGGTCAACTTCGAGACGCAGGCGATCTCCTTCGTCGGCAAGCCGCTCTACGACGCCTTCATCCGCGAGTACACGCGCAAGCAGTGGGGGACGGATCCGAAGAACCTCTCCGCGGACATCATCCGCCGCCTGCCGGTGCGGGCGAGCTACGACGTCAACTACTTCCCCGACTACCGCCAGGGGATTCCGCTTTCCGGCTACAATTCGCTGTTCGACCGGCTGCTGGACCATCCGAACGTCTCCGTCCGGTGCAGGACGGGATTTCACTTCGGAACGGTCGCGGAGCTGGGACTGCCGGCGGCGACGCCCGTCTTCTATTCGGGTCCCGTCGACGCGCTCTTCGACTACCGGTTCGGCGCGCTGCCGTGGCGGTCGCTGCGGTTCGAGACGGCGCGCGTGGCCGTGCCGGACTTCCAGGGCACGAGCGTCGTGAACTACACGGGCGCGGAGGTCCCCTACACGCGCATCCACGAGTTCAAGCACTACCATCCCGAGGACCGCGCCGTGATGGAGGCGCCGTCCACGATCGTCTGCCGCGAGTACCCGAAGACCTGGCAGCCCGGCGACGAGCCCTACTATCCCGTCGACACGGCCGCGTCGCGCGAGCTGCTTGCGCGCTATCGGGCCGAGGCCGCGAAGACGCCGAACCTGATTGTCGGCGGCCGCCTGGGCGGCTACAGGTATTACGACATGGACCGCTCGATCGGCAACGCCCTCGAGACGGCCGCCGCGTTTCTGGAGCGCTGAGGTCCAGGGAGAATCAATGAAGGTATTTGTAATTGGCGCGGGCTTCACGGGAGGCCAGCTGGCGCGGACGCTCGTGGCGGAAGGCTGCAACGTCGTGCTCATCGACCGGGATGCGGAACGGGTCCGCCAGGCCCGCAACCAGCTGGACTGCACGGTCATCCAGTCGGACGGCAACAGCCTCGCCGTGCTGGAGGAGGCCGGCATCGCCTCCGCGGACGCCCTGGTGACGCTGACGGAGGACGACGAGATCAACATGATCACGTGCTCCCTCGTCGACGCCGTCTATCCGAAGGTCCTGAAGATCGCCCGCGTGCGCAACTACGCCTACTACGCGGGCGCGGCCGCCATGGCGCGCCAGCACGCGGCGGCGTTCGCCGAGGGGCGGCGTCCGCTCTTCGGCATCGACTACATGGTGAATCCGGACGTCGAGGCGGCGAACGCCATCTGCGGCGTGATCGAGCACGGGGCCGTTGGCGGAATGGTGGACCTCGTCGGCGACTACGCGATCGTGACCCTGTCCGTGGCCGCGGGTTCCAGCCTGGACGGCGAGCCGGTCTGGCGACTGGCGTCGCTGCCGGACTGGAAGTACCTCGTGGCGTATGTCGAGTCGGGAGGCGAGACGACGCTGCCGAGCGGCGACACGGTGCTCAAGGCGGGCGACCGCATCGGCGTGCTGACGGCCAAGTCCTGCCTGCCCGAGCTGCTGAAGCTGGTCGGGGGTGCGGGCGACGTCCCGCGCCGGGTCGTGGTGATGGGGGCGGGGCGGATCGGCACGCTCGTGCTCGAACGGCAGCTGGCGCAGCCGCGCGCGTCCTTCTTGTCGGCGCTCTTCCAGAACGGGGTCCCCGAGCGCGAGTTCATCCTGGTGGACGAGGGCGAGGCGCGCTGCCAGGAGGCGGCCGAGCGGTTCAAGCGGGTGCGCGTGCTGCGGGGCGACATCGCCGAGTCGGAGCTGATCCGGGAGGAGCGGCTGGACGACTGCGACCTGCTGGTGGCCGTGTCGGAAAGCTACGAGCGGAACCTCGTCCTTGCGGCCTATCTCAAGTCCCGCGGCGTCCGGAAGACGGTCGCGCTCAGCGCGAGCTACAAGTTCGACGACGTGGCGCGCAAGCTGGGCGTCGACGTGGCGGTGCCGATGCGGGCGACGGTGGTGGACAGCATCATGAGCCACCTGCGCGGGCGGAACGTCACGTCCGTCCACACGGTCTGCGGACGAAACTTCGAGATCGTCTCCTGCGAGGTCGCGAAGGGCGCGCGGGCGGCGGGACGCTGCCTGAAGGACATCGCGAGCCACGGCGAGTTCGTGCTGCTGCTCGTCCGCCGCGGGGCGGACGGCAAGGTGGAGGTCCCGCACGGGAATTCGGTCGTCCAGGCCGGCGACCAGGTCGTCCTCGTGATGAAGTCCGGCGTGCGCCGCATCCTCCAGCTGTTCGGCGGAAAGGTCTGAGGTCCGGCATGTCCTTCCCCGTCTTCCGCATTCTGTCCTACATCCTCGGCATCGTGGGGACCTCGCTGGCGCTGCCCTTCGCCGCGGCGCTGCTCTGGGACGGTCTCCGTCCGGCGCTGGCGTTCGGCGTGCCGATGGCCGCGGGCTGGCTGGCGGCCCTCGCGTGCGCCCTGGCGGGGCGTCGGGGCGGGGGGCTGCAGCTCGACGTGCGCAACGCCTTCATGACCGTGGGCGGCGCCTGGATCGCGATCGGCGTCTTCGGCGCCCTGCCGCTCTACCTCAGCGGCGCCTTCCCGAGTTTCGTGGACGCGGTCTTCGAGAGCGTGAGCGGGTTCACGACGACGGGCGCGACGGTCGCCGCCGACGTCGAGGCCCTGCCGCACAGCGTGAACCTCTGGCGCTGCCAGACGCACTGGCTGGGCGGCATGGGCGTGATCGCCCTGGCGGTGGCCCTGATCCCGCTGCTGGGCGTGGGCGGATTCCGGATGATCAAGGCCGAGACGACGGGGCCCGAGAAGGGCAAGGTGACGGCGCGCATCACCAACACGGCCAAGGTTCTCTGGGCCGTCTACAGCGGCCTGACGCTGCTTCAGGCCGTCCTGCTGCACGCCTGCGGCATGGGCTGGTTCGACGCGGTCTGCCATGCCTTCTCGACGCTCGGCACGGGCGGATTCTCGACGCGGAACGCGAGCGTGGGCGCGTTCAGCAGTCCGGCGATCGAGTGGATCTGCACGGTGTTCATGCTGCTGGCCTCGGTCAATTTCGCGCTCTACTACCAGCTCCTCAAGGGGCGGGTCGGGGACGTGTTCCGGGATTCCGAGCTGCGGACGTTCGTCGGCCTCGCCCTGGGCGCCATCTGGGTGACGACCGCGGTGCAGTCGGTGGGGTATTCGTCCCTGTCCGAGGCCCTGCGCTACTCGGCGTTCCAGGTGGCGTCGATCATGTCGACGACGGGCTTCATGACGGCGGACTACGCGGGATGGCATCCTTCGGCGCAGCTCGTGCTGTTCGTGCTGTTCTTCGTCGGCGGCTGTTCGGGCTCCACGGCGGGCGGAGTGAAGGTCATCCGCTGGACGGTGCTCTGGAAGCAGCTGGAGAACGAGTTCCGCCGGATCCTGCACCCGCATGGCGTCTTCACGATGCGGATCAACGGCCTCGCGGGACGCGGGGAGTTCGTGCCGCTGGTCGCGTCCTTCCTCTTCGTCTATCTGCTGCTCGTGCTGCTGACGTCCTTCGTGGGGACGCTGGCCGGGCTGGACCTCGTGACGGCCTTCACGGGGGCGCTCAGCATGGTCGGCAACGTCGGGCCGGCGTTCGGCGCGCTGGGGCCGACGGAGAACTGCGGCGCCCTCCATCCCGCCCTCAAGTGCTGGTATGCGTTCGCGATGCTGGCCGGACGGCTCGAGATCTACACGCTGCTCATCCTCCTGGGCGGCCTCTTCCACCGGAGAGTTCCGAATCGGAGAGTTTAGAGTTGATCGGGTTGCCATCCGAAAAAAACTGGCCAACTGGCCAACTCGATGCGGGCTCCTGCGCCTAGGTTGCGCGCCGGCCTCCGGCGCGCGTGGGCAACCGCGCGGGACGCCCGTCAT
>JAEDMN010000128.1 GCA_016302985.1 Kiritimatiellia bacterium
TGTTCTTCCCTCCTGCCCCCACCCAACGGGAGGACGGTGGACGCATCATCGTTCCACAGGACCCATTCGGCCGAAAATCAATGCGCGCGCGCATTTGAGTGGGGGGCTGGAATTTGGTAGAATCTCCATTCCAAGGGGCTAACATGCGCCTAATGCGCGCGTGATAGACTTTGGGGAGACTTTCATTCCAAGGAGAGCGAAGAACATGGATCTGCAGAACGCAACGAACCGCATCGCCGCGCAGGGCGAGCTGGTGGCGAAGATCAAGAACGAGGTCGGCAAGGTCATCGTCGGGCAGGAGAAGCTCGTCGACCGCCTGGTGCTCGCGCTGGTGACGGACGGCCACATCCTCCTCGAGGGCGTGCCGGGCCTCGCGAAGACGCTGAGCGTGAACACGCTCGCGAAGGTGCTGGGCCTCGACTTCAAGCGCATCTCGTTCACGCCGGACCTGCTGCCGGCGGACGTCGTGGGCACGCTGATCTACTCCCCGAAGACGGGCGAGTTCACGCCGAAGAAGGGCCCGGTCTTCACGAACATGCTGCTCGCGGACGAAATCAACCGCGCGCCGGCGAAGGTGCAGTCCGCCCTGCTCGAGTCCATGCAGGAGAAGCAGGTGACGATCGGCGAGACGACCTACACGCTGCCGAAGCCGTTCCTCGTGCTCGCGACGCAGAACCCGATCGAGCAGGAGGGCACCTACCCGCTGCCCGAGGCGCAGGTCGACCGCTTCATGTTCAAGTGCCTCGTCGAGACGCCGTCCCGCGCGGACGAGCGCCGCATCATGGAGCGCTTCGCGCAGCAGGCGAAGGCGCCCGAGGTCGAGGCCGTCTGCTCGATGGACGACATCCTCGCGCTGCGCGAGACGCTCAAGGAGGTCTACTGCGACGAGAAGGTCGGCGACTACATCCTCGACATCGTCTTCGCGACGCGCGAACCGGAGAAGACCAAGGGCCTCGAGGGCCTCAAGGAGCAGATCCAGGTCGGCTGCTCGCCGCGCGCGACGCTCTGCCTCAACAAGGCCGCCCGCGCGAACGCGCTGCTGCACGGCCGCGCCTACGCGACGCCGCAGGACGTCAAGGAGGTCGCGCACGACGTGCTGCGCCACCGCATCCTGCTCACCTACGAGGCCGAGGCGGAGAACGTCACGAGCGACGTCGTCATCGACAAGATCCTGAGCACGATCCCGGTTCCGTGATCCCGCTTCGCCGAAAGGGATTGAGATGTCCATGAACAAGTCAGGGTTCGTCCTGGGCGCGCTCGCGGCGGTGGCCGCGCTGAGCGCCTGGGTCTGGTTCGACTGGCGCATCGAGCCGGGGAACGGCGAGATCGCGGTCCTCATGAAGAAGACGGGGCGGAACCTCCCGCCGGACGCGATCCTCGCGCCCGGGCCCGAATACAAGGGCATCCAGCAGGAGGTCCTGCCGGAGGGCCGCTTCTTCCGCAACCCCTGGACCTGGGAGTGGAGCTACGTCAAGGCGCTCGACATCCCCGCCGGCAAGTTCGGCGTGCTCGTGCGCAAGTTCGGCAAGAGTCTGCCCGCGGGCGAGATCATCGCGCCGGACGACCAGACGAAGGGCATCGTGCGCGAGGTGCTCGGCACGGGCCGCCACCGCATCAACCCCTACGCGTACGACGTCAAGATCTGCGACGACATCGTGATCAAGCCCGGCCACGTGGGCGTGGTCACGGCGCTGACCGGCGCGGACATCCTGACGGGCGCCGCGCCCGCGGCGACGTCCGAGAACGGGTTCCTTGTCCCGGAGGGCGCGAAGGGCGTGCTGCCCGGCGTGCTGAAGGAGGGCACGCACCGCCTCAATCCGTTCATCTACTCCGTCTCCATCGTGAACATCCAGTCCCAGCGCTTCGAGATGAGCGGGCCGGACGCCATCACGTTCCTCACGCTCGACGGCTTCACCGTGACCGCCGAGGGCACGCTCGAGTTCAACATCGACGTGGAGAAGGTCGCCGTGCTCTCGCACGAGGTGGGCGACATGGAGGACATCCTCCAGAAGATCATCGTGCCGGCCGCGCGCGGCTTCTCCCGCATCGAGGGATCGAAGAAGAACGCGACCGAATTCATCGTCGGCGAGTCGCGCCAGGCGTTCCAGAACTCGCTCGAGACCTACCTCAGGAAGGTCTGCGCGCAGTGGGGCGTCTCGCTCAACAGCGTGCTCATCCGCGACATCTTCGCGCCGCAGGAGATCGCGTCCATCATCCGGAAGCGCGAACTCGCGGTGCAGGAGGCGAACAAGATCCAGCAGCAGATCGTGCAGGCGAAGTCCCAGGCCGAGCTCGAGCGCGCGCGCGCGCTCGCCGAGCAGAACAGCGCGAAGGTCGCCGCGGAGACCGCGCGCATCCAGGCGAAGATCCAGGCCGAGCAGCGGCAGCAGGAACTCGTGATCGCCGCGCAGGCGCGGCTCGAGGCCGCGTCCATCGAGCTGAAGGCCGCCGAGGCGGACGCCGCCGCGATGCTGGCGCAGGCCGAGGCGGCACGGCAGGTCGTGGAGGCCGAGACGACGGCCGCCGCGGACGTGCTCGCGCAGGAGGCGGGCGTCTACGCGGACGAGCGCGACTACGTGCGCGCGAAGCTCTACGCGAAGACCGCGCCGCGCCTGCGGAGCGTCCTCGTCGGCGACGAGAAGGACGGCGTGTTCGGGCTGCCCGTGCGCCGCGCACCGGGGACCGGTGCGCCCCCTGGACCCGTTTCGGCCGCACCCCGGAAGAACGGAGGTGCGAAATGAACTCCGCCCTCCTGAAGAACCTCCAGGTCGCGGCGCTGTCCGTCTGCCTCGGGGCGGTCGCCTTCTGCGGCTTCCTCTGGACGAACTGCCGCGTCTACGTGCCCGAGGGGCACATGGCCATCGTGACGTCGAAGACCGGCCGGGCGCTCCCGCCCGGCGCGATCCTCGCCGAAGAGGGGGAGAAGGGCGTGCGGCGCGTGCCGCTCGCGGAGGGCCGCCACTTCCTCAACCCCATCAACAACGAATGGCGCATCGTCAAGGCGCAGTCCGTCAAGGTCGGACAGGTCGCCGTCGTGACGTCGAAGACGGGCAAGGAGCTGCCCCCCGGCGAGATCCTCGCGGCGGACGAGCTGTCGAAGGGCGTGTGGCGGAACGTGCTCGGGCCGGGCACCTACCGCCTGAACCCCGAGGGCTACGACGTGCAGACGATGGACGCGATCAGCATCCCGATCGGCTACGTGGGCGTGGTGACGAGCCAGGCCGGCAAGCCGGCGAAGAAGGGCTCGTTCGCGGGTCCGGGCGAGAAGGGCGTGATGGAGAAGGTCCTGCAGCCCGGCCTCTACTACGTCAACGCGCGCGCCTACCAGATCGACGTCGTCGAGGTCGGCATGAACCAGGTGTCGATCGTCGGCAAGAGCGGCACCGTCGTGCTGACGAAGGGCCAGCTCGTGAACGTGAACGGCGCGCTGCGGGAGCTGCAGGAGAACACGCTCGCGCGGCAGGTCGAGCGCCGCGACGACTACGTGCGGTCGAACCGCGACAGCGGCATCCTCTCGCAGCGCGAGGCGAGCTCGCTCAACCTCGCGCAGAAGCAGTCCCAGCCGGCGCCCGCGCAGCTGAAGCGCAAGCAGGCGCCGCAGCCGCAGCCCAAGGCGCCGGTGGCGGACAACGTCGCGTTCGGCATGAACCAGTTCGTGCAGTTCCCGAGCTCGGACGGCTTCTCGATCCTCCTGGACATGACGGTCGAGTTCGAGCTGCTGCCGGAGAACATCTCGCGCATCTTCATGCTCTACGGGGACCTGCCGGCGGTGGTCAGCAAGATCATCCTGCCGCAGATCCTCTCCGTCTCGCGCATGAAGGGCAGCGACTACAAGGCGCGCGACTTCATCGACGGCGGCGGGCGCGAGAAGTTCCAGCAGGAGATGACGGCGGAGCTCGTGCGCATCCTCGGCGAGAAGCACATCCTCGTGCGCAACGCGATCGTGCGCCACGTCGAGGTGCCGGGCGACATCCTCGAGCCGATCCAGCAGGCGAGCATCGCGAAGGAGCAGGACCTCACGAACAAGACGCAGCGCGAGACCGCGAAGAAGCAGGCCGAGCTCAACACCGAGACGGCGATGGTCGTGCAGCTGAAGAAGGAGACCGAGCAGGAGACGCAGAAGATCACCGCGACCACGGCCGCCGAGACGAAGAAGGACGTGGCGGTCATCGAGGCGCAGGCGAAGCTCGACGTCGCGCAGCTCGACCTCGAGCGCGCGGCCGTGGAGGCGAAGATCATCCGCACGCGCGGCGAGGCCGAGGTGAAGGCGAAGTTCGCGGTCGACAACGAGAAGGCGCTCGGCGAGAAGCGGCGCGCGAAGGTGTTCCGCGACTCGTCCACGCTCGCGGACCTCGTGTTCGCCGAGAACGTGGCGTCGAACCTCGAGATCCGCGTGATCCACGCGGGCGAGGGCACGCTGTGGACGGATCTCAAGGGCGCGACGATGGCGGTGCCCGGGGCGCGTTGAAAGTAAGTTGAACGTTAAGGTTGAAGACGGAAAGACATGGCGATTGACGTAAAAGAGCTGATGGCGAAGGTGGGGAAGATCCGGATCCTCACCAACCGCCTCATCGACGACCAGCTGAGCGGCGACTACCACTCGACGTTCAAGGGGCAGGGCGTCGAGTTCGACGAGGTGCGCCCCTACGTCGCGGGCGACGACGTGCGCTCCATCGACTGGAACGTCACGGCCCGCACGGGCGTGCCGTTCATCAAGCGCTTCAGCGAGGAGCGCGAGCTCACGGTGATGTTCCTCGTGGACGTCTCGGGTTCGCAGGCCTACGGCAGCGTCGGACGCTCCAAGGCCGAGCTCGCGGCCGAGGTGTCGTCCCTGCTCGCGCTCACGGCGATCCGGAACCAGGACAAGATCGGGCTCATCCTCTTCTCGGACCACATCGTGAAGTACATCCCCCCGCGCAAGGGCCGCCAGAGCGTGATGCGCCTCGTGCGCGAAGTGCTCGCGGCCGAGGACGACGCGACGGGCGGCACCGACCTCGCGGGTGCGCTGCGCTTCCTCAACGGCGTGCAGAAGCGCCGCGCCGTCGTCTTCCTCGTCTCGGACTTCCTGCCGTCCGCGCGCCGGCCGGACGAAGCCGCGGACTACGAGAAGCTGCTGCGCGTCGTCGCGCGCCGACACGACGTGGTGTGCATCCCCGTGAGCGACCCCGCGGAGGCGCAGCTGCCGGACGTCGGCCTCGCGGAACTCGAGGACCCCGAGTCGGGCGAGCTCGTGCTCGTGGACACGAGCGACCGCGCCGTGCGCGAGCAGTTCGCCGCCGCCGCGCAGGCGGACGTCGAGCACCGGGACCGGTTCTTCGCGCGCAGCGGCATCGACAACGTGCCGGTCGCGACGGACCGCCCCTACATCCAGTCCATCCGCGCGCTCTTCAAGCGCCGCGCGAGCAAGCGATAGCGTGAACATGAAAGCGACGATCCTTCTTTTGTCTTTCCTGGCGGGGGCAGCCTTCGCCGGACAGGTCGCGGACATCGGCCGCGACGGCGTCGGGATCACCGTGGACGCCGACCCCGAGACGGTCGACGTCGGCCGCGACTTCTTCCTGACCGTCACGGTCACGTCCCCCGCGGGGAAGACGGCCTTCCTGCCGGACTTCCGCGACCGCCTCCAGGGCTTCCAGGTCGCCGAGGACTTCGCCGAGGAGCCGGTGAAGGACGCGGACGGGAGGACGACGCAGGTCACGCGCTGGCGCCTCGTGCCCGAGCCGCAGGCGAAGCGCTACCGCCTCGCGCCGCTCGTCGTGACCGTCGCGGAGAACGCGGCGGCGGGCGACCCGGCCACCTCGACCTTCTACACGGCGCCCGTCCGCTTCGCGCCGCCGCCCCCGCGCGAGGCGGTCTCCGGCGACATGGAGATTTCGCCGACGCGCGACCTTCCGCCCCTGAGCTGGAAGCTCGTCGGGATCTGCGCGGCGGTCCTCGCCGGCCTCGCGGCGCTGGCCGCGGTCCTCTACCTCGTCGTGCGGAAGATCCGCCTGATGGTGCGGGTCCACCGGATGAGCCCGATCGAGCGCGCCCTCTACGAACTCGAGGTCCTGCTGAAGAAGGGACTTCCCGGCCGCGGCTTCTACAAGGACTTCTACGTCGAGCTCACGATGGTCGTGCGCCGTTACATCGAGCGCCGCCACCGCGTGCGCGCGCCGAACCTCACGACGCAGGAATTTCTCGCCGCGGCGCAGGACAACCCCGCGTTCACGGCCGCCGCCGTGGCGGAGCTCCGCCGCTTCCTCGAATCCGCCGACATGGTCAAGTTCGCCGGCGTCGAGGCGACGCCCGAGATGGCGGACGCCGCGACGGGCAAGGCCCGCGGCTACCTCGAGACGGACAACGCAACCCCCACTTCGAATCCCTGACAGCGACCATGAACTTCGCCTGGCCCCTTAGCTTCCTCCTCGTGGTCCCGCTGGCCCTCGCCGCGTGGCGCATGCTGCGTCGCGGCCGCCATGCGGGCATCAAGTTCGCCCCCGTGGTGCGCCTGCCCGCGCGCACGGCCGGCTGGCGCGCGCGCGTCGCGAACCTCGCGCCGTGGTTCTTCCTCGTCGGCGCGGCCCTCCTCATGGTCGCGGCGGCGCGTCCGCGCCAGGCCCTCTCGCACGGGCGGCGCAGCGTGGACGCGATCGCGATCGCGATGACGGTCGACGTCTCGGGGTCGATGGAGGCGCTCGACCTCACGCCGCGGGGGCAGAACTACAAGACGCGCCTGGATGTCGTGAAGGAGATGTTCCGCACGTTCATCGAGGCGCGTCCCGACGACCTGATCGGGCTCGTCACGTTCGGCGGCTACGCGTCGAGCCGGGCGCCGCTGACCGCGGACCACGAGACGCTGCTGCACGTGCTCAAGGGCGTCGAGGTGCCGAGCGTGGCCCACGACGCATCGGGCCGGCCCGTGGACCCGGACGAAACGATGACCGCGATCGGCGACGGCCTCGCCACGGCGCTCGCGCGCCTCAAGGACGCGGAGCCGAAGTCGAAGATCGTCATCCTCCTGTCCGACGGCGTCTCCAACACCGGCGTCGTCGAACCGGACGCGGCGGCGGCCGCCGCCGCGAAGCTCGGCATCCGCGTGTACACGATCGGCGTCGGCACGAAGTCGATCCGCACCCCGTTCAAGGCGCGCGACCTGTTCGGCCGCACGTCCATCGCCTACGCCGACATGTCGTTCGACGAGTCGCAGCTGAAGTCCATCGCGCAGAAGACGCACGCGCGCTACTTCGCGGTGAGCGACGCGGACGGGCTGAAGGCCGCGCTCGAGGAGATCGACTCGCTCGAGAAGACGACGCTGGACCAGACGGTCTACCAGCGCTGGAACGAGTTCTTCGCCCCGTTCCTGCTGGGCGGCGTCGCGCTTGTGCTGCTGGCCGTCACGTTGCAGATGGCCGCCTCCAGACGGCTCGTCTGACCGCCACGGACCGTCGGGACGACGGTCCCTACCAGTCGAAAGCTTCAACCCTTCAACTTTGCAACCGACATGAAATTCGTCTATCCCTGGATGCTGGTTCTCGTGGCGCTCGTCCCCGTGGCGGGCGCGTTCTGGACGTGGCAGCGCGCGCGCACGGAAAGAAGGCTGGACGGCCTCGTCGCGCGGAGCCTGCGCGCGCGGCTGCTGCCGCGCAATCCGCGCCTCTTCAACCTGCAGGCCGCGCTGCTGCTGACGGGCCTGCTGCTCGTCGTCTTCGCGGCCTCGCGTCCGCAGTGGGGACACTCCCAACAGAAGCTCCAGGCGAAGGCGCGCAACGTGGTGGTGGCGCTGGACGTCTCCCGCTCGATGCTGGCGGCGGACGTGCGCCCGAACCGGCTCGAACGCGCGAAGGCGGACGTCGCGGACCTCGTGGACTCGCTCGAGGGCGACCGGTGCGCGCTCGTCGCGTTCCGCCGCACGGGCGTGCTGACGTGTCCGTTGACGACAGACCACGCCTTCCTGCGGAGCGCGCTCGAGAAGGCCGGCCCGGAATCGGCGCCGCGCGGCGAGACGGACCTGGGCGGCGCGATCCGCACGGCGCTCGACGCGCTCGATCCCGCGGCCGACGACCACAACGCGATCCTCCTGATTTCGGACGGCGGCGACCTGCGGGGCGGCGCGCTCGACGCGGCCCGCGCCGCGGCGAAGCGCAACGTGCCGATCTTCACCGTGGGGCTGGGCAATCCGAAGGCGTCCTCCGCGATTCCCGACGCCTCGGGCGCGGGGTCGCAGCAGTACAAGGGCCAGGCCGTGATGACGAAGCTCGAGGAGAAGGCGCTCGTCGAGATCGCGAAGGCGAGCGGCGGCCGGTACGTGCCGCTGGCGACGGCCGGCACGGCGGAGACCACGCTGGGCGCGATCTACCGGCGCTACCTCCGCCAGGTGGCCGCGAAGGAGCAGGCCGAGGAGGAGGAGCTGCGCGCGACCGAGCGCTTCGGCTGGTTCCTCGTGCCGGGCCTGCTGCTGATGCTCGTCGCCGGCGTCTTCTCGCGCGGCCGCTTCGCGGGCAGCAGCACGCGCGCCGCGGCCGCGGCGGCCTGCCTGCTCCTGTGCCTCGGCCTGCAGGCCGAGGACGCGACGAACGGGGCGCCGGCCGTCGCCGAGGTGGTGGAGACGAACGCCGCCGCCGCGGTGGAGCTGCCCGCGTCCTACACGCCGCCGGCGGAGACGCAGCTCAGCGACCGCGAGATCTGGAACAGGGGCTACGACTACTGGAAGGCCGGCGACATGACGAACGCGCTCGCGACGCTGCAGCCGCTGACGCTCAGCCGGACGCACGGCGCGCGCGCGGCGGAGGTCGTGGGCGCGATCCTGCACGGCCGGCGCCGCGCGGACCTCGAGCAGGGCGGCGCCGCGAACGCGGTCCATGCCGAAGGCGCCGCGCTCGAGCCGATGCGGCGCGCGCTCAAGGCGGGCGAGGCGTCGCTGCAGGCGATGCAGCTCGCGCTGCGCGCGCAGCCGGACGACCCGCGGGCGAACCGCAACTTTGCGCGCGCGGCGGCCGGACTCGACCAGCTGCGCGACGACGTGCACCGCGAGGAGGTGCTGGCGCAGGCGAAGAACCGCCGGCCCGACGAGATGCTCGACCAGGCGCGGAAGGAGGCGCTCGA
>JAEDMN010000129.1 GCA_016302985.1 Kiritimatiellia bacterium
GTGCGAGCGCTTGACGGGGGAGTCTCGGCCGTGATATCATTCTCGCACCCGGAAGGGTGAATGGCTCACTTTGTCTATGGGATGGTAGTGCTCTCGCATAGTCTGCGGAGTTTGGCAGGATGCCCGGTGGGGTGGAACCCCGCCGCATCGCGAAAGGTAGAGGGAGGGGTGCATGTTTAGATTTCTGGGGTGTGCACTTGTCGCGGTCGTCGTCCAGGGGGCGTCGGCGTCCGACCTGTACTTCTCGATCGACGACGACACGAAGAAGGACTGGAGCTACGCGCCGGGCTGGAAGGCCAACTCGGGCGCGGCGGGCGTGCTGCCGAAGACGAACGACACCGTCACGCTCAACAGCTCCTACCTGAACGTCGCGGCCGGCCGCGTGCCGCTCACGATCCCCGAGGGCGTGGACGCCACGTGCCATTCGCTCTGGATCGGCTCGCAGGCGAAGGCCGACCGGCGCGTGGTCGGCCTGAAGGTCGACGGCGGCTCGCTCGCCGTCCGCCGCCGCGACGACCCCGAGAAGGGCGATTCCTGGAACGTGCTGACGGTCGGCCACGCGGAGGACGGCTATGGGCTCCTCGACCTCGCGCGCGGCCGCGTGAGCGCGAAGTACTTCGTCATCGGCCGCGCGGGCGACGGCGTCGTCACCAACACGGCGGGCTTCGTCTGCATGACCAACTGGTACGCCCGCATGATCCTCGGGCAGGGTCCGGCGGCGACGGGACGCTACGTGCAGCTGGGCGGCGCCCTGGGCGGACAGGACGACGGCGGCCAGCTCGGCAGCACGGCCGTCACCGTCGGCCTTTCCGGACACGGCGTCTTCGAACTCGCGGGCGGCGTCGTCTCCAACCGCGTCGACGCCGGTGCGGAGCCCGGTTCGACGGGCGTCGTCGCCGTGACGGGCGGCCAGATCAAGGAGGTGGTGCGCGTCGGCGTGAAGGGCGTCGGCGCCGCGACCTTCGACGCGCCGGACTTCCAGGGCCACGACCTGCAGATCGGCGTCGGCGAGGGCGCCTTCGGCGTCGTCACGAACCTCCAGCCGGTCGTCGGGAAGGACAACGGCCGCACGATCTACGTCGGCGTCTACGGCGAGGGCCACTACCACGCGAAGGCGGACGTGTCCACGGGCTACGTGAAGATCTCCGGCGGCACGGCCGCGACGAGCACGATGACCGTCGACGAAGGTGCCACGGTCTCCGCCTGGACGCAGATCTGCGTCGGCGGGTCGGTCTTCCCGAAGGGGATGCGCGAGGGCGCCACGAGCAGCTTCCGCGTCCCGGGGCATGGCGAACTGGTCCTGCGCGGCGGCGCGGTCCGGCTGTCCAACCCGTCCGACACGGCGCAGAACTTCTTCCTCGGCCGCACGGCGGACACCGAGGCGGACACCTGGGGCGTGCTGCGCGGCTACGGTTCGGTGGAGCCGGCCGCCCCGGAGACGACGAACGTCCGCATGGTGATCGGCGTCGGGCGGGTCGTCGCCGACGGCGCGGGCGCGGCGCGGCCGCTCGACCTGAACTCCGTCGTCAACGTGACGAACATCGTGGAGACGGCGGCGGACGGCACGAGCGGCTGGTACGCCGAGAACCAGGGCTGCGCTCTCTTCCCGCGCACCTGGTACGGATCCGGCACCGCGTTCACGCGCTGCTTCGGCGACGCGCCGTACCGCGCGGCGCCCGGGCTCGTCAATTCGCTCCGCTTCTCCATCCGCCAGTCCCCGCAGGATCACAACTACTTCCGCGGCGGCGTGTACGCGCCCGACCGCGAGGACATGCACGTCGCCGAGCTGCCGGCGAACGACGGCGTCGCGGGGTGCTGGAAGCTCGGCGTCTTCAGCGCGCTGACGGGGACCGGCGCGCGCGCCTTCACGGATGTCGACCTGACGTTCCGCTACGACGCGGCGAAGTGCCCGAAGAGCCGCCGCTTCTCCCTCTGGCGGCACGACGGCACGTCCTGGACGCGCGTCGGCCGCGCGGTGCGGCAGGACGGCGAGGTCCCGCTCATCTCCACGGCGGCGGCGCTCAAGCCGGTCGCGCAGGCCTTCAACGTCGGCGTCTTCGCGGTCATCGCGGACAAGACCGGCATGTCCATCCTCATCCGCTGAGGGGGGATTCCATGCGCGCGCTCCTGCTCTCCTGCCTGCTGCTGTCCGCGGCCGTGTCCGCCGGCGGCGACGTGCTGGCCGTCGGGGACGGCGCGCGCGTCGAGCGGACCGTCCTGCGCGTCGGGCCCGGCGCGGACGGTCCGAACGAGGTCCGCCTGCGCGGCGGCACGCTCGCGATCGCCGCGAAGACGACGGACCCGAACATCTTCGTCCAGGGGGGCGGCGCGCTCCGCGGCTGGGGCCGCACGCTCGACACCGCGATGGGCGACAACAACGTGCGCCTCGTGATGGACGGCCTGGTCGTCGCGGACGGCGAGGGCGAGGCGCGGTCGCTCGACCTCGGCCGCGCCGTCGTCTCCACCGCCGTCGAGCTGAACGGGGTGGACGGCACGAACGGCTGGTACGCCGTCAACCGGGGCAAGCTCTTCTACCCGCGCCGCTGGATCAAGTTCGGCGCGGCGGAGAAGAAGGACTGGGTGCTCGGCGAGAACGGCGCGGCGGACGCGCTCGACCTCGTCAATTCGCTCGGCGGCACGATCGCGGCGGCGGACGGCGGGTGGGCGAGCGGCGGCGTGGTGCGCGCCGCGCTCTTCGCGGCCGACCGCACGGACTACCCGGCCGGCATCCCCGTGGCGGACGGACAGGTCCTGCTCGGCGTCTGGGCGGTCTGGACGCAGCGGAGCCACCTGGACGCCACGCGCATCCCGTTCACGTCCACGTCGGTCCGCATCCGCTACGACCGCGCGCGGCTCGGCGCCGGCGGGCGCGTCGCGCTCTACCGCCTCCAGGGCGGCGCGTGGCGGCGCCTCTTCGAGGGGCCGCAGCCCGAGGACGCCGTCGTGTCCGCGGAGGACCAGCGCCCCCTCGCCGGCGAGCGGATCAACGTCGGCTGGTACGCCGTGGTCGGCGAACGCGGGACGGGGGCGGACGCCGCGCCGCGGGCCCCGGCGGCGCCGGTCGCCGTCGACGCGCGGATTCCGGCCGGCAACATCGTCCTCAAGTCGGCCCGGGGCGACCGGGTGCAGCTCGCGACCGAGCTGCGCGACACGGACGGCTGGTGGTTCTACTGGGCGTTCCGCGCGACGGGGGCGCCGGGCCGGCGCGTGCGCTTCGCCTTCACGGACGGGGAGGCGGTCGGCACGCGCGGCCCCGCGGTCTCGACCGACCGGGGCGCGACGTGGTCCTACGCCGCGGAGCGCTTCGACGCGAAGTCCTTCACCTACCGCTTCCCGCAGGATGCGCGCGAGGTCTGGTTCTCGATGGGCATCCCCTACACGCAGCGCCACTGGGACGCGTTCCTCGCGCGCCAGGCGGCGAAGGCGGGCCGCTTCGAGTCCGGCGCGCTCTGCACGACGAAGAAGGGCCGCGCCGTCGAGCGCCTGCGCGTCGGGCGGCTGGACGGCGGCGCGAAGCACCGGATCTTCCTGACCTGCCGCCACCACTGCTGCGAGATGACCGCGAGCTACGTGCTCGAGGGCGCGCTGGAGGCGATGCTCGGGGACGACGAACTCGGCGCATGGTACCGCGCGCACGCGGAGGTGGTGGCCGTGCCGTTCGTGGACAAGGACGGCGTGGAGGAGGGCGACCAGGGCAAGAACCGGAAGCCCTGGGACCACTGCCGCGACTACAACGACGACAGGGCGCCGATCCACCGCGAGGTCGCCGCCATCCGGGAGCTGCTGCCGTCCTGGAGCGGGAACCTGCCGGACATCGTCGTCGACATCCACTGCCCGTGGATCCGGGGCGGCCAGTACAACGAGCGCATCTACCAGGTCGGCATCGCGCCGCCCAGCCTCGCCGCGGCGCAGGTGCGCTTCGGGAAGATCCTCGAGCAGGTCCAGTCCGCAGGCTGCGCCTACGCGCAGGCGAACGACCTGCCGTACGGCCACAAGTGGAACGCCGACCGGAACTACACGAAGGGCAGCACCTTCATCCAGTGGGCCGCGCGCCGCTGGCCCGAGATGCCGCTCGCGACCTCCTTCGAGATCCCCTACGCCAACGTCGACGCGATCACGCTGGACGAGGCGAAGTTCCGCGGCTTCGGCCGCGACCTCGCCGCCGCCTTCCGCGAATTCCTCGAGACGCGCGGGGAGTAGACGGGGGAATTGTTTGATTGTGTGATTGTCTGATTGGGTGGTTGGGTGATGGCCTGGAGCCCGAAGGCTGAATACTGAACACTGAAGACTGAAGACTGAGGACTGGAGATTCGCAGGATGAAGTGCGTTGAGATTGCGAAGGGGCTGGCGATGGCGGCGGCCCTGCTGTCCGCGGGCTGCATGTGGGCCGCGGACAAGACGGCGAAGATCACCTTCGTCGGCGACCTGATGTGCCAGGGCGGGCTGCTCGAGCCGTACCGGACGTCGTCCGGCTACGACTTCTCGGACGTCTTCCGCGACCTGAAGCCGCTCTTCGCGGCGAGCGACTACGTGGTCGGCAACCTCGAGACGCCGATCGCGCCGGACGACCGGGACCTCACGCACGCGCGCTGGGAGTTCTGCTCGCCCCGCGCGTTCGCGCAGGCGGTGAAGGACGCGGGCGTGGACTTCGTCTTCACGGCGAACAACCACTGCCTCGACCGCGGCCCCGCCGGTGTCGTCCGCACCCTCCAGGCGCTGGACGCGGTCGGCCTGCGGCACACCGGCACCTTCGCGACCAAGGCGGACTCCGAGAAGCCGGAGATCGTCGAGGTGAAGGGCTTCCGGCTCGGCCTGCTCGCCTACACCTACGGCTCGAACGCGTTCTCCAACAACCAGTACCTCGACGACTCGAACCGCCACCTGGTCAACTTCTTCCAGCAGCAGGAGCTCTCGCCGAAGGGCGCGCGCGCGTGGCAGCGCGGGGACCGGGAGAGCGCCGAGGCGAAGGCGTACGAGGCGTGGGAGAAGACGCACTGCCCGGACAACTTCACGCTGCCCGTCTACGAGCGGCAGGAGCCGCACGACGCGGAGCGGGCGAAGATCAAGGCGGACGTCGCGCGCACGAAGGCGGCGAAGCCGGACTTCACCGTGGTGGGCATGCACACGGGCGGCCAGTACAACCCCGAGGCGACGAAGTACACGAAGGAGCTGACGGACTTCCTCTTCGGCTGCGGCGTCGACCTCGTCGCCGGCTCGCACGAGCACGTCGTGCACGGCGGCGACTTCGCGGGGCTCGCCGAGAACCGGCTCGCGACCTATTCGCTCGGCAACGTGAACGGCCTCAACGGCGTGTGGACCCCGCCGTTCGGGAAGATGGCCGACTACTCCATCGCCTGGCACCTCTACCTCGCCCGCGGCGCGGACGGGAAGGCGCGCGTGGAGAAGACGACCTTCACCGTGCTGAAGTGCGTGAAGGACGGCGGGAACCGGCGGCTGCGGACCGTGCCCGCGGCCGAGCTCTACATCCGCGAGACGGACCCGGTCGCCCGCCGCAAGCTGCGCGCGGACATCCTCGAGACCGCGCGCCGGTTCTGCGGCCGCGACTTCGAGACGCTCGGCGTCGCGCTCGAGTACCCCGTGCCCGCCCCGGTCCGCGTCGACGCGCAGGTGCCGGCGGGCAACGTCGTGGTCGAGAAGGTCGAGGGCGACACGGTGCGGGTGCGTCCCGACCTGCGCGACACGCAGGGCGACTGGTTCTACTGGGCGTTCCGCGTGACGGGCGCGGCGGGGCGGAAGCTCGCGTTCAAGTTCGGCGGCGCGTACAAGGGCGCGGTGGTCGGCACGCGCGGTCCCGTGGTGTCGTTCGACAAGGGGCGGACCTGGGCGTACGCCTGCGAGAAGACCTGCACGCAGACCGGCTTCACCTACGCGTTTCCGCAGGACGCGGACGAGGTCTGGTTCTACGAGTGCCATCCGTACCACCAGTCCGACTGGGAGGCGTTTCTCGCGCGGCACGCGGCGGACCGCGGGAAGGCCTTCGAGACGGGCGTCCTCTGCACGACGAAGAAGGGGCGCGCGGTCGAGAAGGCGCGGTTCGGCTGCCTGTCCGGCAAGCCGAAGTACACGATGCTGCTCACCTCGCGCCACCACGCGAGCGAGTCCGTCGCGACGTACGCGCTCGAGGGATTTCTCGAGGCCGTGCTCGCGCGGGACGAGCTGGGCGCGTGGCTGCGCGCGAACGTGGAGGTGATGACGGTGCCGTTCATGGACAAGGACGGCTGCGTGGACGGCGACCAGGGCAAGAACCGGAAGCCGCACGACCACAACCGCGACTACACCGAGTTCCTCCATCCCGAGACGAAGGCGACGGTCGCGTGGATCAAGGAACGGACAGACAACAGGCTGGACGTCTGGATCGACCTGCACTGCCCCTGGATCCGCGGTCCCAGCAACGAGTTCGTCTACTCGCCGCTCAAGCGGGACGTGAACAAGCGCAACGCGGCGGCGGAGATCCGTTTCGACCAGCTGCTGGAGAAGCTCCAGTGCGGCTCGCTCAACTACAAGGCGTCCGACGACCTGCCCTATGGCAAGGCCTGGAACACGGGCGGCAACTACGCGAAGGGCTGGAGCTCGATCAACTGGGCGCTCAACACCCTGCCGGAGATCCGGCTCGGCCACACCTTCGAGATCCCGTTCGCGACGGCGAACGGCGCGACCGTCACGCCGGACAGGGTCCGCGCCCTCGGCCGCGACATTGCGAAGACGCTGAAGGCCTTCCTGGAGGCGCAGTAGCTGCCAGATTTGCTATACTCCGGCAGTCGAGGAAGGGTGTTTGGTGGAAATCCATAAATCTATCTGAGAGGATGCGCATGAGGTTCCTAGGTCTAGCTTCCAGTCTGCTCGTGTCTTGTTTCGCCGCGGCGGCGGAGCCGCTGTGCATCTCGGGCGTCTATCCGCATCTCGCGATGACGAACCGGGAGGGCGAGTGCGGCACGGGCGCCGTGGTGCCGTGGGCGGGCAGCCTGTGGGCGGTGACGTACGCGCCGCACTGTCCCTGCGGGTCGACGGACAAGCTCTACCAGATCCGTCCCGACCTCACGCGGGTCATCCGTCCCGAGTCCGTCGGCGGCACGCCCGCCGAGCGGCTCATCCACCGCGAGACCGGCAAGCTGCTCATCGGCCAGTACCTCGTCTCCTCGAACGGAACCGTCGAGACCGTGTGGATCAGCCGCATGCCCGGCCGCCTCACCGGCGCCGCGCGGCACCTGACGGACCCCGCGCGCAAGGTCTACGTGACGGACATGGAGGAGGCGCTCTACGAGCTCGACGTGACCGACCCCTCGAAGACCTTCACCTACATCCGCGACGGACACAACAAGGCCGCCTTCGACGCGTTCTTCAGGAAGTGGAAGCGCACGCCGCCGCCGGGCTGGAACGAGGCGCAGGACTCCACGCTCTTCGGCTACCACGGGAAGGGCACCTGCAGCGGCTTCGGCAAGGTCTTCTACGCGAACAACGGCATGACGGGTGCGCGGGCGATGCGCGACCCGCGCACGCCCTCCGGCTGCCTCGCCTTCTGGAAGCCGGGGATGCAGAACTGGGAGCTCGTCCGCACGAACCAGTTCACGGAGATCACGACGCGCGACGGCATCTTCGGCAACGAGCATCCGTCCTCCAACCCCATCTGGGCGCTCGGCTGGGACCACCGCAGCGTGATCCTCACGACGACGGCGGACGGCGAGACGTGGCATGACTACCGCCTGCCGAAGGGTTCGCACAGCTACGACGGCGCGCACGGGTGGAACACCGAGTGGCCGCGCATCCGCGAGATCGGCGAAGGGGACGACTATCTGGCGACGATGCACGGCACGTTCTGGAAGTTCCCCGCGGACTTCGCGCCCGGAAAGGCGAAGGGGGTGCGTCCGCGTTCGACCTACCTGAAGGTCATCGGCGACTTCTGCCGCTGGGGCGACCGGGTGGTCTTCGGCTGCGACGACCACGCGATGAGCGAGTTCCTCAACGTGCGCGCGCTCAAGGGCAAGCGCCCGAAGGCGCGTCCGAGCGAGAGCAACCTCTGGTTCGTCGAGCCCGCGCGGCTGGACAACCTCGGGCCGCGCGAGGGCCGCGGCGCGGTCTGGAGCGGCGACGCGGTGGCGGCCGGCCAGGCGAGCGACCCCTACCTCTTCGCGGGCTACGACCGGAAGTGGCTGTGGCTGACGGTGGACGCCGAGGTGCAGCTGGACGCGCAGGGCGACGGGACCTGGAAGACATGGAAGACGCTGTCGGCGGGCGGACACGACCTGACGGACGCGCCCGCGGCCGAATGGGTGCGGCTCGTCGCGAAGGCCGCGGCGAAGGATGTCTTCGCGGTCCTCCACTATGGCACGACGACGCGCGTCGCGCCGGCGGACGCGTTCACGCAGACGCCCCCCGCCGAGGCGGCGAAGATCTTCGAGCACGACGCGCCCGTCCCCGAAGGGCTCGTGACGGCCGACGCGGCGTCCGTGATCGTGAAGGACGGCGGGACGAACTGGCGCTTCCCGCGCCGGGCGCCGGAGAGCGCCGCGTCGTGCGGGCGCCTCTGCCGCGAAGTCTCCACGGAGCGCGACCTGCTGCACGTGGGCGAGCTCTTCTACGAGCTGCCGGCGGACAACGCGGGCGGCATCAAGTTCGTCCATCCCGTCGCCGCGACGGCGCGGAAGATTTCGGACTACGACACGTGGAAGGGCTGCCTGGTCATCAAGGAGGGCGACGGTCTCAAGGCGGGCGTCGCGGACGACCTGTGGAAGCTCGGGAAGCCCGTCGGCGTGGGCGGTCCGTGGAAGGACACGGCGGTCGCCGCGCACGCGCCGAGCGACCCGTACCTGATGAACGGCTTCGGCGAGAAGACGCTTGTCCTGAAGGCGGACGCGGACGCGACGGTGACGCTCGAGGCGGACGTCGACGGCTGGGGCACGTGGGTGAAGGCCGGCGCGTACGCGCTGAAGGCGGGTGTGGAGAGGACGGTCGAGCTGCCCGCGGCGTTCGCCGCGTACTGGGCGCGCGTCCGCGCCGACCGCGCGTGCACGGCGACCGCGCAGTTC
>JAEDMN010000130.1 GCA_016302985.1 Kiritimatiellia bacterium
CGTCGTGAAGGTCGCCTCGGTGACGGGCTCCGCGAACGTGAACGCGAGGCGCTGCACGTCGGGCCGGGACGGGTTCTCGATCGTGTCGGTCGAGAACTTCACCGGCGCGGAGGCGGCGACGTCCATCTTGAGCTTGCGGTAGGTCTTCGCGGACTTGTCGAAGACGAAGCGCGTCGCGTCGTCGTTCCTCTTCCACGTGCGGTAGGTGATCACGGGAACCTCGAAGGCGGTCGGCTCGGAGCAGACGACCTTGTCCGTCACGGTGAGCGTGTCCTTCACGCGGTCGAACGTCAGCGTGCGGCGCAGCGACTTCAGCGCAGGCACGGCGTAGGCGGCGGCGTACTCGATCTCGAGCGTGTCGACGTCGTCCGTGAACGCGGAACGGACGACTTTGGCCGCGGCCTTGCGGCCGACGCTCTGCAGCTTGCCGCCGACCACGGGAACGGGGTGCCCGTAGGAGTTGAGCACCTTCGAGACGTAGCGGTCCTTCGAGAACGTGCGGCGCGTGTAGACCTCGCCGCCCGGATCGCCGCCCATCTCGGTGCCGTCGAGCATGACGTAGTAGGTGCCGACGTCGTTGTGGTTGTGGAGCTCGGCGTTGTGCCCGCCCTTGAAGGCGACGCCGAAGGTCATCGTGCGGTCCGGATGGTGGACGCGGGAGATCAGCACCTGGGCGTCGGGGAACCAGGTGCGCGCGGGGAGGACGTCCAGCGTGGGCGGCATTGGCGCGGGCTCCTGTCCGAACGCGCGGAGCGAGAACGTGGCGGGGTCTCCGCGGAACGCCGGGGCCTTGACCGCGGCCGAGTTGGCGAGGTCCGGCCAGATCTGGCGGCCGAGCGCGAGGAAGCTCTCGGACGCATTGCCGCCTCCGTCCGCGAAGTGCGGGGAGCGTCCGTCCTGCACCTGGAAGCCGTAGGCGTACTTCATGACGGCCTTGCACTTCGGGTCGGCGAAGAGGTCCACCTTCCCGCCCGTCGCGGCGCGGATGGAGAGCCCCATCTCGAGGTGGTGGCCGTAGCCGTAGTTCCAGTAGCCCATGCCCTCGGAGCAGTAGCCGTCGTCGTTGTAGCCGGCGAGCGCGTAGGGGACGGTCTCCTCGGCGATGGCGACGAACTCGGCGCGCAGGCGGCGGTCCTCGACGAGCGCGAGGGCGCTGCGGACGACGCACGCGTTGCAGACGCTGTTCCAGTTGTTGCCGCCGTGGTACCACCAGTGGCGCTTGATCCGCTCCTGCCCGCGGGCGTGGCGCAGGTGCGGCTGGAACGTGCGGCGGTCGACCTCGGCGAGGATCTTCGCGCGCGTCGCGGCGGGCAGGCGGTCGCCGAGCCAGTCTGCGCAGATCGCGAGCATGAGGGAGATGTGGCCGGACATCAGGTCGATGTGCGGCGTGCCGTTGAAGCAGGTCAGGTTGTCGTCGTGCGCGGGGAGCGTCCAGCTCTTCATCGCGCAGAAGGCGTCCACGTACTCGGCGATCTTCGGCAGGAAGCGTCCCCTGTTCTCAACGCATTCCGCGACGAAGAGATGCTTGAACGCGCCCATGCGTTTCCCGAGGCTCGTCTGGTAGTGCGTGCGGTTGCCGTTCTGGGTGAACTCGAGGTACTCGGCGTCCGGCGCGTCGGGAACGGGCCTGTCCAGCAGCGCCTCGGCGGCCTTGACCTCGTTGGTGCCGTTCGGCGTGAGGGCCAGACGGTCCCAGGCCGCGCGGTCCGCGATGCGCGCGCCGTCGGCCTTCGGCCGCTCGGGCAGCCAGCCGGCGATCTCGTCCACGCGGGCCTGGGTGTAGCCAAACGCGCTGCACGCGGCAGCGAGGGATGCCAGGATCAGAAGTCGTTTCATGGTTGGTTTCCTTCACGCAGCCTTCAGTCATCGGCCTCCGGGCTCCGTCCTGAGCAGGACGATCCTTCAGATCGACCGGATCCGACATGCCAGTGCACGAGGTTGAAGAGCAGCGAATGGCGGGTGCGGCCGTCGGGGCGTTCGTCCTTCTCCCACAGGGACCAGAACGGCGCCCAGTTGCGCTCGACGCCCTCGTTGTGGCGGATGGGCATCAGCTCGAGCGTGCGGCAGCGGGTGCGGCCGTCGACGGTCTCGGAGCTCCAGAACGGCCAGAAGCGGAAATAGGCGTCCTTCGGCACGGGCGCACCGCCCTCCTTCGGCTTCGTCCAGCGACGCTCCCAGGTGACGAACGGGAAGAGGTTGAAGCGGGTCTCGCGGGAACGGTCGGTCTCGAGGACGGTGTTCTCGACGAGCTGCCAGCCCACGCGCCAGGTGCGCTCCTCGGGGCGGGACTTCCCCTTGTCGACGTAGGCGTAGCCGCGCACCTGCTCCCAGAGCGGCCAGACGGAGATGCGGTCGCGGGTGGAGGACTCCTGGAGCTCGACGAGCGGCCAGGGCAGGCGCCAGCGGGTGGCCGTGGGCGTGCGCGCATGGGAGAAGAACGGGGGCAGCACCATCGTCTGCGACTCGCGCGCGCGGCGGACCTCGCCGTAGAACGGCAGGAACCACCAGGAGTGGCCGGCGCCGGACGTGTCGCGGTCCTCGTCGTACGAGGCCCAGGTGACGAGGGGCCAGAGGGCGTAGCCGTGGTCGCTCTCGCGCTGCCGGGCCTGCCCGTAGAACGGCCAGACGCCGACACCCGCGCGCGGGTCGTCCCGCCAGGTGAAGAACGGCCAGAGCACCGCGTGGCTGCGCACGCCCTTCACGGTGTAGGTGTGCCAGACCGGCCAGAGGGCGAAGGTCCAGTCGTCCATCAGGCCGAAGTGGGGATGGTGGCCGTAGAGCGGGAAGACGCCCCAGTAGCCCGCCTCCTTGCGGTCGTGTCCGCAGAACACGAGCGGCACGAAGTTGAAGCTCCAGGCGGGCGGATCCTCGCGCGCATCGCCGTAGAACGCCACGAGGGCGTTCCACCACGCGGCGTCGGCGTGGCTGCGCAGCGAGACGAGGGGCCAGAGCACGTCGGTGTCGGCCGTGCGCGTCGCGGGGTCGTCCAGCCGGGAGAACAGCGGGCGGACGGCCCAGAAGGTCGCGTCGCCCGGTTCGGCCCGGCGGTATTCGAAGAAGGGTCCGAGATGCCAGTTGGAGACGAGCTTCGCGCCGCCCCGGCGCGCCGCCCCGGCCTCGACGTCCGCGGCCGGCAGCGCGGCGGACAGCGCGGTCAGGAACGCCGCGAGCATCCAGGCGCCGAGGCGCCCCGTGGACCGAACCTTTCCCGACCGCGTCATGCGCCAGATCCTACATCCGCGTGTAGCGCGGGCCGTCCCCGCCCTGCGGGAACATCCAGTCGATGTTGCCGCAGGGGCACTTGATACGGCAGGTCTTGCAGTGCAGGCAGTTGGAGAAGTCGACGTGCAGGCCGTCCTCCTCGCGGTGGTAGACCTCCGCGGGGCAGAAGCGCGTGCACGGGGACCCGTACTTCTCCTCGCAGGCCGCGCACACGGCGGCGTCGCGGATGTGGAGGTGGCAGGGCTGGTCCTCCTCGTGGATCGTGCCGCTCATGAAGACGTCCGTGAGCCGGTCCGGCTGCACGGGCGACGCCTCCACGTCGTCCGCCAGCTCCCGCGCGAGGGCCGCGCGGTCGAGCGGCCGCAGCGCGTGCGCGTCGCCCTCGTCGCAGCCCGGCACGCGGAAGTTCGGGAACTTCCCGCGCGTCATCCACGCGAGGCCCGCGGCCATCACGCCGTAGGGCATGCCGAAGGAGAAGGCGGCGCGCACGTTGCGCACGCGCTCCATCTCCTGCCAGCCCGTGGTCTTCTTCAGCAGGTCGAAGTACGTCTCGCCCGCGTCCCCGCCCTTCGCGAGGATCGCCTCGGCGGCCGCGACCGCGCTCTGCAGCGCGATGTGGACGCCCTTGATGCGCAGCGAGTCCAGCAGGCCCGCGCCGTCGCCGACGATCAGGCAGCCGGGGCAGTACGGCCGGGGCACGGCGTAGAAGCCGCCCTCGGGAATCACCTTCGCGCCATAGGCGACGGACTTGCCGCCCTTGATGTGCGGCGCGACCGCGGCGGAGGCCTTGAAGCGGCGGAAAAGGCGGAACGGGTCGATCTCGGCGCGCGCGTAGTCGAGCGCGTAGGCGTAGCCGACCATCACCTGCGTCTCGGAGACGTGGTAGACGAAGCCGCCGCCGTAGGTGTCGAAGTCCGCGGGCCAGCCGAACGTGTGCATGACCTCGCCGGCCGTCTGGGTGCCGGCGGGGACCTCGACCAGCTCCTTGATGCCCAGCGCGTAGGTCTGGGGGCGGACGCCCTGCAGACCCTTCTCGGCGACCAGCTTCTCGGTCAGGATGCCCCAACCACCTTCGGCCAGCACGACGACCTTCGCGCGGATCTCCTCCGGCGCCAGGTAGTTCGCCTTCTTCGAACCGTCGGCCGCCAGGCCCTTCGCGCCCGTGCGGGCGCCGACGACGCGGCCGTCCTCCTCCACGAGCTCCGTCACCGCGTAGCCCGTGTAGACCTCGGCGCCGGCCTTGCGCGCGACCTCCGTCAGCCACGCGACCACCTTCGTCAGGGAGACGACGGGGAAGCCCTTCGAGCTCATCATCGGCGGCACCCAGGGAATCTTCACGGAGAAGCCGGACGTGACGTTGCAGCGGAAGGACTCCTTGACGACCTTCGCCTCGCAGGGGAACTTCGCGATCTCCTCGTCCGTCAGCAGCCCCTTGAAGCCGCTCGGGTCGACGATGGCGCCGGAGAGCACGTGCGAGCCGGGCGAGCGGCCCTTGTCCAGCACGACCACGCGGGGCTTCTTCTTCTCGTCCGCCTTGCGCAGCAGCGCGATGGCCGTCGCGAGGCCGGCAGGCCCCGCGCCGACGACCAGAACGTCAGTCTCGATCATTTCTCAAGCTCCTTGATGAGGGCGGGCAGGATTTCGAACAGGTCGCCCACGATGCCGAGGTCCGCGACGCCGAAGATCGGCGCGTGCGGGTCCGAATTGACGGCGACGACGGTGTCCGCGCCGCGGATGCCCTCCAGATGCTGGATGGCGCCGGAGATGCCGAAGCAGAGGTAGAGCTTCGGCGCGACGGTCTTGCCGGTCTGTCCGACCTGGCGGGAGACGGGGCACCAGCCCGCGTCGACGCAGGCGCGCGAGCAGGCGACCTCGCCGCCAAGCAGCTCGGCGAGGCGGAAGAGCAGCTTGAAGTTCTCCTCCTTCTTCAGCCCGCGGCCGCCGGCGACCAGGACGTCGTGGGCCGCGATGTCGACCGAGCCGGCGTCGCGCACCGTCTTCACGAGCTTCGTCTGGGGCGCGATGAGCTTCAGCGCCTCGAGGAGCACGGTCCCCTTCCGCTTCGGGTCGGGTTCACCCTTCCGGAAGACCTTCGGGCGGACGGTCGCCATCTGCGGACGGTGGTTCGGCGTCATGATCGTGGCCATGATGTTGCCGCCGAACGCGGGGCGCGTCTGGTGCAGCAGCATCTGCAGCGCGCCGGTGTCCTTGTTCTTCGTCTCCTCGACCTTGAGCATCGTGCAGTCGGCGGTGAGGCCCGTGCGGACCTTCACGGCGACGCGCGCGAAGAAGGCGCGGCCGACGGCCGTGGCGCCGGCGAGGATGACTTCGGGGCGGTGCTTCGCGATCAGCTGGCTGACCGCGTCCACGTAGACGTTCGCCTCGTAGTCGGCGAGCGACGGGTCGTCCACCTTGTAGACCACGTCCGCGCCCGCGGCGACGAGGGAGTCCTCCATCGCCTTCGCGATGCCGTGGCCCAGCAGCACCGCGCAGAGCTTCGCGCCGGCGCCGCGCTGGGCCTTCAGCTCGAGGCCCTTCGTCAGCAGCTCGTACGCGACCTCGGCGATTTCGCCGTGGTTCTGCTCGGCGAAGACCCAGATGTCCTTGTAGGAATCGATGTCCGCCGTGCCGTAGACCTGCTGGCGGACCTCGGAAATGGCCTTGAACGGGCAGCCCTTGACGCAGGCGCCGCAGGCCTTGCACGCGGAGGCGTCGACCTCCGCGACCTTCCCGGCCTTGTTGGCGCCGGGGGCGTCGACCATCTTCAGGGCGCCGAAGCCGCAGCCCTTGACGCACTTGCCGCAGCCCTTGCAGAGCTTGGGGTCGATCAGGATCGGAGCGTCGGCCATCTTACTTCACCAGACCTTTCTTCGCGAGGAAGTCCGCGATCGCGCGCGCGCCCGCCGCGGCGTCCCCGCGGGCGTCCACCTTCTCGCCGCCGCCCTTCGTCGGGGGCGGGAAGATCGTGACGACCTTCGTCGGCGAGCCCTTGAGTCCGATGCGGACGGGGTCGGCCTCCACGGCCTTCTCGTCCAGCACGGCGATGTCGGCCTTCGCGGCCCGCATCCAGCCCGCGAGCGGCGCGAAGCGGGGCGTCGAGGCCTCCTTCAGCACCGTCATCACGCAGGGCATGCGGCCCTCGACCACGTGCTCGCCGTCGTCCATCGCCGTCGTCACCGTGAAGGCGCCGTCGGCCTTCGCCTCGAGGGCCTTCACGTAGGTCACGAGCGGCACGCCGAGGAACTCGGAGACGCCGGGGCCGACCTGCGCGGTGTCGCCGTCGATCGCCTGCTTGCCGAAGAGGACGAGGTCGGGGGTCTTGCCGCCGCACGCCTTCCGGATCGCCTGCGCGAGCGTGTAGGAGGTGGCGAGCGTGTCCGCGCCGCCGAACGCGCGGGAGGAGACGAGGAACGCGTCGTCCGCGCCGCGGGCGAGGGCCTCGCGCAGCACGACGGCCGCCTGGGGCGGGCCCATCGTGACCACGGTGACCTTCGCCCCGAGGGCGTCCTTCAGGCGCAGCCCCTCCTCGAGGGCGTATTCGTCGAACGGATTGACGATCGACTCCACGCCCTCGCGCATGAGGGTGTTTGTCTTGGGGTTGATGCGGACGTTGGTGGTGTCCGGTACCTGCTTCACGCAGACGACGACGTGCATGTGGGTTCCTTACTTCGCGACGCCGAAGCGGTACTCGGTGCGGGACTTGAAGACCTCGCCCGGGCGGAGGACCGTGGACGGGAACTCGGGGTGGTTCGGAGAATCCGGGAAGTGCTGCGTCTCGAGCGCGACGCCGGCGAACTGACAGAGGTGCTTCCCGATGGCCTTGGCGGGCGTCGCATCCGTCATGTTCTGGGCGCCGTACATCTGCATGCACGGCTCGGTCGTCCAGATCTCCATCGTGCGGCCGGAGACCGGATCCTTCATCAGCACCGCCTGCTTCAGCTTGCCGTTCTCGCCGCGCAGCACGAAGTTGTGGTCATACCAGTTGTCCATCGCCGCGAGCGCGGGATCGGCCTTCATCAGGTCGGCCTTGGCGCCGATCGGGCGGAGCTGGCGGAAGTCGAAGCCCGTGCCCTCGACGGAGGCGTTCTCCGTCGGGATCAGGCCCTTGTCCGTCTTCGTGTACTGGTCCGCGAAGATCTGCAGCTCCTGGCCGAGCACGTTGCCGCTGGACTCGCCGGCGAGATTCCAGTAGGAGTGGTGCGTGAGGTTCAGCACCGTCGGCTTGTCGGTCCTGGCCTCGTAGTCGATCGACCAGACGTTGTTCGGCCGGACGCGGTAGGTGACCTTGCAGGTGACCGTGCCCGGAAAGCCCATCTCGCCGTCGGCGGAGACATACGTCAGCACGAGCCCGTCCTTGACCGGGCGGGCCTTCCAGACCTTCTTGTCCCACCCGTCGGGGCCGCCATGCAGGTTGCAGTGGCGCACGGTCGCCGCCGTGTTCTTGTCCTCGTTGATCGGCAGCTGGTACTCCTTGCCGTCGAGCGTGAACTTGCCGTCCTTGATGCGGTTGCCGAAGCGGCCGATGAGCGTGCCCATCGAGAAGCCGAGGTCCTCGTACTCGCCGGGCGTGTTCCAGCCGAGCGTGACGTCCGCGAGGTTGCCGAACTTGTCGGGGGCGTAGCAGCGCACGAGGCGGCCGCCGAAGTCGGAGACCTCGATCACGAGGCCGCCCTTGCCCTGGATGCGGTAGAGGTTCGTCTTCGTGCCGTCCTTCAGCGTGCCGAACGGGCGCACCGTGACGCTCTGCGATCCGAGCGCGCGGCGCGCATGGGCGCGCGGCGCACGGGCGGCCGGGGCGGCGGCCGTCGCGGGGGCGGCGGAGGCGGGAGCGGAGGCGGCGGCCTCCTGGGCCATGCACGCGCAGGCCGCCAGGGCCGCGCACGCGGTGATGAGAAGATGCTTCATTTCGAATTTCCTTTTTTGTTGTTGAAAGGCGCGTCCGCGTCAACCCTTGAAGATGACGAACTTGCGGACGAAGAAATTGACGAGGAAGGAGACGAGGACCTCGATGAGCACGGCCGCCGTCGTCATGAGCCCCGCATAGCGGATCAGCACGCTCTGCACGGCGAGCGCGATCACCGTCGCCAGCGTGGCCGTGCCGAAGAACATGCCCAGCTCCACGAACCAGCGGTAGCGCCCGGGACGGAATACGAACCGGCGGTTCATGAGCCAGCAGAAGACGTTCGCCACGACGAAGCCGCCCGCCGTCGCCACCGCGGCGCGGACCGCGCGCACGCCGTCCGCGAGCTCGACCGCGGGCAGGCCGGCGAAGCGGACCGCCCAGTCGTCGGGGCCGAGGCACTTCAGCACGGTGGCCGCGAGCACGTAGAAGATGCCCGTCTGCACGCAGGTCGACGCCACCCCGATGGCGCCGTACTTCACGAACTGCGCGAACGGACCCGCCTCGTGCGAAAGGAACTTCCTGATGGGTTCGATGTTCATCTTTTAGTCTGGGCGGATTATAGCAAAACCGCCAGTACCCCGCAATGCGCGCGGACAAAGGGACGCCGCCCGGACAGGGGTCCGGGCGGCGGGTCGGCGAAGCGCGCGGCTTCGTCCGGCGACGGTCAGCGCTGCACCCAGTACGGGGCGTTCGCGGGCGCCGCGAGGTACTTCGCGCAGGTGTCGCAGCACTTGCAGAGGATCATCTGGAAGCCGGCCATCTCCTGCACCGTCAGCAGCTCGTCGCACTTGCCGGGGAGGACGGTGACGCCCATCGCCTCGAGCATCT
>JAEDMN010000131.1 GCA_016302985.1 Kiritimatiellia bacterium
CTACAATCCCACGATTTCACAATGGCACAATCTCACAATGCTACAATAAGACAACTAGGGATTGTGGGATTGTAGCATTGTGGGATTGAGGAATTGTGGGATTGTACCATTGAGAAATTTCACAATCTTACAATTCTACAATCCCACGATTTCACAATGGCACAATCTCACAATGCTACAATAAGACAACTAGGGATTGTGGGATTGTAGCATTGTGGGATTGAGGAATTGTGGGATTGTACCATTGAGAAATTTCACAATCTTACAATTCTACAATCCCACGATTTCACAATGGCACAATCTCACAATGCTACAATGCTGCAATCGCACAATTGACGCGGATGATGGGCCGGTGACGGGTGGATGGGGATGGACAACGCGGGGCATCCGCAACCACCGGCTGTCCATCCCGCGCGCCGGCCCCCGGCGCGCGTATGGACGGCTCCGCGCGCGCGCGTTTTGCTATACTACGGACTCCGTCATCATCAGAAAGGACCTCCCATGAAGACCCCCCTGACCCTCTCCGTCGCGGCCGCCCTGGCCCTCGCCGCCTCCTTCTCCCCCGCCCTCGCCGCCGCGCGCGCGGCGTCCCTGAACCTCCCCGCCCTCGAGATCGCCGCGCCGCGCTGCGAGGACGTGCGCGAGCCCGTCGGCCTCCGCCGCACGGCGCCGCGCTTCTCCTGGGCGCTCGCCGGCGCGGAGCCCGCCACGCGCCCCGCGGCCGCGGAGGTGCGCGTCGGCCGGGAAGGGCGTCCGCTCTGGACGTGCCGCACGCCCGACCTCTTCGCCTGCGTCTACGACGGCCCCGCGCTCGCGCCGGGCGTGCCGTACGCCTGGCAGGCGCGCCTGGTGAACGCGGACGGTTCCCCGGCGACGGACTGGTGCGCGGCGCAGCGCTTCGTGCTCGGCCTGAGGTCCGCGACGGACTGGGAGGGCGCGCAGTGGGTCGGCGAGGCGCCGCGCGACGTCCAGTGGACGGACTTCGACTACCAGGTGAAGTTCCGCCTGGTGAAGGACGCCTTCGGGCTCTACTTCCGCGCGCAGTCCGCGGACCGCGGCTACATGTGGCAGCTCAACACCGTCGTCGGGCCGGAGCCGCTGCTGCGCCCCCACGTCTTCCTCGGGAAGGACGGCTTCCGCGGCCTGCCCCCCGTCGGCCTGAACCGCTTCTTTCCGCAGGGGCTCGACTGGACGAAGGACCACGTCCTCGCGGTCAAGACGCGCGGCCCGCGCATCGAGACCTGGCTTGACGGCGTGAAGGTCGACGCCCGCGAGGATGCGACCTTCGCGTCCGGCACCGTCGGCGTGCGCACCTCGAACGGCGAGGAGGCGCTCGTCTCCGAGGTGTCCGTCAAGGCGCCGGACGGAACGTCCCTGCTGTTCGACCGCTTCCAGGGCCATATCCTGCCCGCGTTCCACAAGCCGTCGCTGAAGGGCGACGCGCTCCACCTGACGGGCAACGGCTTCCTCCATCCCGGCATCCTCCCGAAGAACGCGCCGCGCGTGCGCCGCACGTTCGCGCTGAAGGACAAGCCCGTGCGCCACGCGTACGCCTCGGTGTGCGGACTCGGCTTCTACGAGCTCTGGCTCAACGGACGCAAGGCCGATCCGTCCCGCGTGCTCGCGCCGGGCTGGACCGATCCCAGCCGCGCCGCGCTCTTCGACACGTACGACGTGACGGCGCTGCTGAAGCCCGGCGCCGCGAACACGGTCGGCTGCTGGCTCGCCGCGGGCTATTCGGACGACTTCTCGCGCTACGCCTGGCACTGGCTGAAGACGAAGCGGGCGATCGTGCACCTCGCCGTCACCTATGCGGACGGCACGCGCGACGTCGTCGTCTCCGACGGCTCCTGGGAGGTCTCGCAGGGGAGCGAGGTGACGCGCGCGAGCATCTACAACGGCGAGACGGTCGACGCGTCGCGCGCCGACCCCGCGTGGTGCACGCCCGCCGGCGCGCGGACGGGCTGGACGCCCGTGCGCGTCTATCCGGCCGAGGAGGCGGGCCCGCTGCGCGCGAACGACGCGCCGCCCGTGCGCCTCTCCGATCCGCGCCGGCCGGTGAAGATCGTCGAGACGAGGCCCGGCGTCTTCGTCGCGGACTTCGGCCAGAACCGGGCCGGCGTCGTCGCGGTGCGCGCGAAGGGGCCGAAGGGCGCGCGCATCCGCGTCCACACGAGCGAGCTGCTCGGCAAGGACGGGAACATCGACCCGTGGACGAACGGCATCGCCGAGTCGACGGACGAGTTCGTCCTCGCGGGCACGGGCGCCGTCGAGGAGTTCCGCCCGCGCTTCACCTACCACGGCTTCCGCTACGCCGAGATCACCGGCTGGCCGGCCTCCAGCCCGGGTTGCGCGCCGGCCCCCGGCGCGCAAGAATCCGTTCCTCCGCGCGGCCCCGCCAGCCTGGGTTGCGCGCCGGCCCCCGGCGCGCGTGCGAACGGCCCCACGCTCGACGACCTCACCTCGTGGGCCGTCTCCGCCGACGTCGAGTCCGCCGGCGACTTCGCCTGCAGCGACCCCACGCTCGAGAAGTTCGTCAATGCCGCCAAGTGGTCCATGCGCTCCAACTTCGTCAGCTATCCGACGGACTGCTGCATGCGCGGCGAACGCACCCCGTGCCAGATGGACTCGCAGGCCTACGAGGACGCCGCGCTGCAGGCCTTCGGCCTGACGCGCTTCTACGAGAAGTGGCTGGACGACATCCGGGGCGGGCGCGGCAACCCGGACTGGACGGGCGACGCGGCGACGCTGCCATGGCGCCTCTGGTGGAACACGGGCGACGTGCGCGTGCTCGCCGACCGCTACGCCGACATGGCGGGCCAGGTCGACGCGGACGCGCAGAAGTGGCCGGACCTGGTGTGTCCGTCGGGCTTCGGCGACTGGTGCGCGCCGAACGACGGCACGTGGCGGGGATTCTTCAACGACGTCGAGATCGTCAACAGCGCGATCTTCTGCCAGATGTGCGGCTTCGTCGCGGAGGCGGCGAAGGTCCTCGGCAAGGCGGAGGACACGGCGCGCTACGGCGACCTCCACGCCCGTGCGAAGGCCGCGTTCCACGCGAAGTTCTTCCATGCGGAGACGGCCACGTACGGCGACGGTTCGCAGACGACGTCCGTGCTGCCGCTCGCCTTCGGCCTCGTGCCGGCGGCGCAGCGGGACGCGGTCGCGGCGCAGCTGCTGCGCACGATCCGCGAACGGAACGGCTCGAAGGTCGACGTCGGCATCTACGGCATGCGCTATCTCGGCGACGTGCTGGGCGACCTCGGGGAGGCGGACCTCTTCGTGCACCTGATGACGCAGCCCGAGTTCCCGGGCTTCGGGTTCATGTTCGCGAACGACGCGACCACGCTCTGGGAGCAGTGGACGTACAGGTCCGGCATGAACACGCACAACCACGCGATGTTCTCCGGCGCGCTCCATTCGCTCATGACGCGCCTGGCGGGCATCCGCGCGGCGGCGGCCGGCTACGCGGCGGTCGAGGTGCGTCCGCTCTTCCCGCAGGCGCTCGCCTGGGCGAAGGCCCACCGCGACACGCCGCGCGGCCGCGTCGCGGTCGACTGGCGTCGGGAAGGGGGGCGCGTCCGCCTCGACGTGACGGTGCCCCCGTTCACGCCCGCCACGCTCGTCCTGCCGGACGGCTCGTCGCGTCCGCTCCGCGCCGGCCGCCAGACGGTGGAGCTCTAGCGCTTCTAGCATTTCTAGCGGTTCTAGCATTTCTAGCATTTCTAGCGCTTCTAGCATCTCCAGAACTTCTAGCTATTCTAGAATTCCCGGTCCCCTGGTGACTTTTCAACTTCCCAACTTCGCGCGCGCGTGCTAGAATCTATCGCGTCATGGGCTACCAACTGATGGACCAGAAGAGCGCCGCGGCGCATCTGCACATGCAGGAGAACGAACTCCGGCACTTCGCGCAGCGGGGCGAGGTCCCCGCCGAGAAGCGCGGCGACAAGTACTTCTTCGAGCACCGCGCGCTCGACGAATGGGCGCAGCGCCGCCTGATGGAGATCAACGACAAGACGTTGAAAAGCGAGCACCAGGCGGCCATGCACGACCGCCGCCGCGCGGACGGGCACGACTTCCATGTCGCCGACCTGCTGCGTCCCGAGACGATCGCGTCCGAACTGACGGCGAAGACGCGCGCGGGCGTGCTGCGCGACATGACGGACTTCGCGGACTCGACAGGCCTCCTCTACGACCCCGAGACGCTCTTCGCCGAACTCTCCGCGCGCGAGGAGGTCGCCTCCACCGCGGCCGGAGGCGGCGTCGCGCTGCTGCATCCGCGCTACCACGACCCCTACCTCTTCCAGGAGACGTTCCTCGCGCTCGGCCGCGCCGTGCGCCCCGTCTTCTTCGGCGCGCAGGACGGAACGGGCACGGACCTCTTCTTCCTGATCTGCTGCACGGACCACGAGCTCCACCTCCACATCCTCGCGCGCCTCTGCCTGCTCGCGCACGGCACCGACCTCCTCCAGAACCTGCGCGAGGCGCCCGACGCCGAGGCCATGCACGCCGCCCTCAAGGCCGCCGAGGACGAGTTCCTCGCGGGCGTGAATTGAATCGGGCGCAGCCCGCCTGCACACGTGCCCGCTGCGCACGCGCGCTTGGTCGCTTTCACTTTCAACTTGCTTTCCAAGCCCGAAAAGAGTATATATATATGGGCAAAAGGACAAAGCTAGGAGCTCACATGGCCGCCAACAAGTATCTGGATGCATTCATGAAGACCTTCCCCTACGAGGGTCTCACCTACGACGACGTCACGCTCGTCACGCAGTATGCCGATTTCCTCCCCGACGACGCCTCGCTTGAAACCCAGCTCACCTCGCGCCAGAAGATGAAGGTGCCGTTCATCTCCGCGGCGATGGACACCGTCACGGAGGCCCCGATGGCCATCGCGATGGCGCTCGCGGGCGGCATCGGCGTGATCCACAAGAACCTCGAGGAGGACGACCAGGCCGCCGAGGTCGCGAAGGTCAAGAGCTACCTCAACGGCCTCATCGCGAAGCCCGTCTGCTTCCACGCGAACGACGACATCAGCTTCCTCCGCGCCGAGAAGCGCCGCCTGGGCCTCAAGTTCAACGGCTTCCCCGTGCTGGACGACCAGGAGCGCCTCGTCGGCATGATCACCTCCGGCGACATGCGCTACGCGCCGATGGACGCGATGAAGCTCTCCGACGTGATGCAGAAGGACCCGATCACGGCGAAGCCCGGTCTTTCCCTGAAGAAGGCCTACGAGCTGATGCGCGCGAACAAGATCGGCAAGCTTCCGCTCGTCGACAAGGCCGGCCACGTCGTGGGCCTCTATTCCTTCACGGACGTCCAGCGCCTCGTCGAGAACAAGAACCCGACGTACAACTGCGACGACCAGTTCCGCCTGCGCGTCTCCGCCTCCGTCTCCGGCGGCAAGGGCGACCTCTCCCGCATGGAGAAGCTCGCGGCGGCCGGCGTCGACGTCGTCGTCGTCGACTCCGCCCACGGCCACTCGAAGGGCATCATGGAGATGACGAAGTACATCGTCAAGCACTTCCCGAAGGTGGACGTCATCGCCGGCAACATCGCCACGGGCGAGGCGGCCGTCGACCTGGCCAAGTGCGGCGCCCATGCCGTCAAGGTCGGCATCGGCCCGGGCTCCATCTGCACGACGCGCGTCGTCTGCGGCGTCGGCATCCCGCAGCTCACCGCGGTCTACAGCGCGGCCAAGGCCCTGCGCGGCAGCGGCGTCGCGGTCATCGCGGACGGCGGCATCAAGCTCTCCGGCGACGTGCCGAAGGCGCTCGCCGCGGGCGCGGACAGCGTCATGCTCGGCAGCGTCCTCGCGGGCACCGAGGAGTCCCCGGGCGAGAAGATCTACGCGAACGGCCGCAAGTACGTCGTGTACCGCGGCATGGGCTCCATGGCCGCCCTCAAGAACGGCAAGGGCTCCCGCGCGCGCTACTTCCAGGACAACGAGTCCGACGACAGCCTCGTCCCGCAGGGCATCGAGGGCATGGTGCCGTACTCCGGCCACGTGGCCGCGATCATGACGCAGTTCTGCGGCGGCCTCCGGGCCTCCCTCGGCTACTGCGGCACGAAGACGATCGCCGACCTCAAGGCGCGCGGCAAGTTCTACCGCGTGACGGCGGCCGGCCAGCGCGAGGCGCGTCCGCACGACATCACGATCACGAAGGAAGCGCCCAACTACCGGGCCTGACGGCCTGGTCGTGGAGAGTGGAACCTTCTACTTCCAACCTTCTACGTTCGACTTTTCAACCTTGAACGTACTTCTCCACACCTGCTGCGGGCCGTGCGCGAGCGCGTGCGAGCCCCGCCTGATGGAAGAGGGCCACGACGTGGTCCTCTTCTTCTCCAATTGCAACATCGACACGCGCGAGGAGTTCGAACGGCGCCTCGCCGCCGCGCGCGCGCTCGGCGCGGCCGACGGCGTGGAGGTCGTGGCGGACGAATACGACCATGCGGACTGGCTGGAGCAGGTCGCGAAGGGCTTCGAGCACGAGCCGGAGAAGGGCGCGCGCTGCGACCGCTGCTTCCGCTACTCGCTCGCCCGCGCCGCGGCCTACGCGGCCGCGCACGGGTTCGACGCGTTCACCACCTCGCTCACGGTCTCGCCGCACAAGGTCTCGCCGCGGATCTTCGCCGCCGGCGCGGACGCGGCGTGGTCCGTCGGGGTGAAGGACTGCGGCGGCGGCGCGTGCGCGGCGCCGCAGTTCCTCCCCGTCGACTTCAAGAAGAAGGACGGCTTCCTGCGCTCCACCCGCCGCGCGGCCGAACTCGGCCTCTACCGCCAGTCCTCCTGCGGCTGCGAGTTCTCGAGGCGGGGAAGGTGAGGGCGAGGGACGTGGAACAGCGGTTGGGACATGTGACGGTTGGGACGCCGGGCGCACGGCGATGTGCTATAATTCCCCCATGCATTCCAGCTCCATTTCCACGTCGCGCCGCAGCTTCCTGAAGGGCGGGCTCCTCGCCGCCGCGGCGGTCCCTTTCATCTCCCATGGCCGCGGCCTCGACGGCAAGGCCACGCTCGCGCTCATCGGCGCCGGCAAGCAGGGGCGCGGCCTCCTGCACAGCTTTCTCGGACAGGACCTCGTCGTGACCGCGGTCTGCGACTGCGACCGCGCGCGCCGCGAGGACCGCGCGCGCGTCGTCAACGACTACTACGCGCAGCATCCGCAGCTCGGCGTGCCGGGCACCGTCTGCCGCGCCGTCGCCGACTTCCGCGAAGTCCTTGCGGACCCCTCCGTCGACATGGTCTGCATCGCGACGCCCGACCACTGGCATGCCTACATGGCCGTCGAGGCGATGAAGGCCGGCAAGGACGTCTACTGCGAGAAGCCGCTCACGCACACCGTCGAGGAGGCGCGCCTCGTCATGGAGGCGTCCGCGAAGACCGGCCGCATCCTGCAGACCGGCGCGATGCAGCGCTCCGGCGTCGAGTTCCGCACGGCCTGCGAAATCGTCCGCAACGGCTTCATCGGCAAGGTGCGGCTCGTGGACGCCAACTTCGGCGGCCCGTCCCGTCCCCACCGCGACTACGAGAACGCGGACAACGCGGCGACTGAGGGCGCGCCCAATCCCGACGTCGACTTCGACATGTGGTGCGGTCCCGCGCCCCTCGCGAAGTATTCCGACCGGCTCGCGCCGCGCGGCGTGCACGACTTCTTCCCGATGTTCTGGCGCATGGACGACTGGTTCGGCCTCGGCATGTGCGGCGACTGGGGCGCCCACCACCTCGACATCGCCCAGTGGGGCCTCGGCCGCGACGCGAGCGGTCCCGTCAAGGTCGTCCGTTCCGAGCTGCCGCCTTCGAAGGGGCGCTTCGACGGCGGCCGCCGGCAGCGCGGCGTGCAGCTCGTCTTCGACGACGGCTGCGTCGTGCGGCATGCGCCGTTCCGCGGTTCGGCCTTCGGGACGGTCTTCTACGGCGAGGAGGGGATCGTCGCGGTGAACCGCGGGCGGCTCGCCGTCTGGCGCGGGAAGGGCCTCTCGCCCGACCAGGACCTGCAGGCCCGCCTCAACGACGGCTCCTTCGACGGCATGGAGCGGATCGCCTTCTGGAACCCCGATGCCGGCAGGGACGGCGCTCCGCGCGGTCCGCGCCCCCCCGACCGCAGCCTCCTCGACGCGGTCAACAAGGCGACGAAGGCCTTCAAGCTCAAGAAGGCGCCCGTGAAGCTCTACAAGGCGCTGGGGCATCCGGCGGACTTCGTCGGCTGCTTCAAGTCGCGGCAGCAGCCCTGCTCGTCCGCCGAAACCGGCGCCCGCGCGTCGATCCTCTGCAACCTGTGCAACCTCAGCTACGTGCACGACGCGGGCTTCGACTGGGATCCCGCGCGGAATGTCTTCGCGAACGGCACCGGTGCGGCCGCGTGGCTGGGCAAGGCGTACCGCGGGGACTGGAAGGTGCGGCTCTAGGCATGGCGCGCGACTGGTACGTGCTGCACGTCAAGCCCCGCACCGAGAAGCGGGTGATGGCGTTCCTGGAGAGCTACAAGCTCTTCCGGTACCTGCCGCTGCGCGTGAAGGTGACGAAGGTGCAGCGCCGCAAGGTGCGCACCGAGCTGCCGCTGTTCCCGGGCTATGTCTTCACGCGCCTGGACGCGGACGAGCGGCGGAAGATGCTGCAGACGAACCTGCTCGTGCAGACGATCCCCGTGCCCAATCCGCGCGAGATGGTCCACCAGCTGCGCCAGATCAGCCGCGCCGCGCGCCACGCGCCGGAGCTGCGCACGGTCAATCCGTTCAAGGCCGGCGAGCTCGTGCGCGTCAAGACGGGTCCGTTCCGCGGCCTCGAGGGCCATGTGCGCCGCGAAGGCGCCGACGCGACGATCGTCGTCAACCTCGAGATCCTCGGCCAGGCCGTCGCCACCTCCATCTCGCCGGAGGACTGCGAGCGGGCGGAGAGATGAATGCATTGGTCCTGGATTGAACGCGCGGA
>JAEDMN010000132.1 GCA_016302985.1 Kiritimatiellia bacterium
CGGCCGGCGCGGACGCGAGCGCCCGGTAGTCGACCTTTCCGCTGGCCGTGCGCGGAAGCGCCGCCACGGCCTTCAGCCCAAAGGCCGCCGAGTTGATGAGATGGAGCTTCGTCGCGAGAAAGCGCCGCACCTCGTCCATCCGTCCGGCGTCGTCGACCGCGACCTCCAGCCGGCTGTCGTCGCCCGCCGCCGCGCAGTCCAGCCCGGGGAAGGCGCCCTTCACGAGGTCCTCGACCTCGTCCAGCGAGACGCGGCTGCCGTACACCTTCACGAAGCGCGCGGCGCGTCCCTCCAGAAAGACGGTTCCGTCGGCGTCGATGCGCGCGAGGTCGCCCGTCCGCCGGACGCCCCGCCATTCGTCGCCCGACAGCAGGTCGGGCGCGCATGTCGCATAGCCCATCGCCACCTGCGGGCCCTCGCAGACCAGCTCGCCCGCCTCGATGCGCAGGACCGTCCCGCCGACCGCGCGCCCGATGCAGCCGGGCCGCACGTCCGCCGCCTCCACGGCGAGGCTCGCCGCGTACCCCGTCGTCTCGGTCTGCCCGTAGGCGTTCTGGAAGCCCCAGCCGCGCGCCCGCGCCCGCGCCGCGTACTTCCGGAGCAGGTCGGGCCCCAGCGCGCCGCCCGCGCACATCAGCTGCCGCAGCGCCGGGAAGTCGCGGTCGAAGAAACGCAGACGCTCCAGAACCTCGTACATGTAGGGCACGGCCGCGAAGTGCGTGGCGCCATGGCGGACCATCGCGTCCGCCAGGCCCGGATCCATCACCGACCCGCCCGACAGCACCACCGTGCCGCCCGCCGCGAGCATGGCGCTCGCGACGACGAGGCCGTAGACATGGCAGAGCGGCACCACGAGCACGAGTGCGTCGCCCGCGCGCACGCCCAGCTCGTCCACGTGGATGCGCAGGCCGGCGCGGAGCGCGGACCGGGAGGTCCGCACGAGCTTCGGACTGCCCGTCGTGCCGCTCGTCGTCAGCAGCAGCGCGAGGTCCGCGTGCGCCGGGGCGCCGTGGTAGATGGACTCGAGCCGCGCGAGCAGTTCGGGGTCGGCCCGGTCCGACAGCATCAGCGGCACGGCGCCGCGGTTCACGCAGCCGACGAACCGCGCGAGCGTCTCCAGGTCGTTCCTGCAGCGGAGGGCCCGCACCGTCCGCGGGGCGAGTTCCGCCGCGGCCTTCTCGGAGAGCGCCTTCAGCTCGGCGTAGGAGACCGCGCGGCCGTCGGGGCAGACGACCGCCGTCCCTTCGAAGTCCAGGGGCAGGACCGGATCAGAACACGAAGCCATACTTCTCCTTCAGGACCGCCATGCCGCCGGCGAAGCTGCGCAGCCCGTAGATGTCGTCCGGCGCGAACGTGACGCCGAAGTCGGCCTCGAGCCGCCCGACGAGCGTCATCTGCCCCGCCGAGTCCCAGGCCGGCACCGACCCGTACGACAGTCCCTCGGCCTCCGCCGGCGTGACGGCGAACGTCTCGACGAACGCGGCGACGTACTTCGCCCGCGCGTCCCCCGGGGCGGACGCGCCGGCCGGCGCCGGAACCGCGCCGGCGGCGGACTTCGGCCGGATCACGACCGGCTGGCCGCCGGCCGCGACCTTGAGGCGGTTGTAGTGCTCGACGTCGCGCATCCCGTAGACGCGCGCCGGGTTGCCGCCCGCGATCGCGCACGGCGGGATCTCGCCCTGCACCACGCTCCCGGCCTGGATCACCGCGCCCTCCCCGATGGTGGCGCCCGGCAGGATGAAGCAGCGCATGCCGATCCAGACGTAGTCGCCGATCGTGACGGGCTTCACGACGTACTTCGCCCCGAACGGCAGATTGTCGTCGTGGTCGTAGTCGTGGTTCTGCGTGTAGACGACGGTGTCCTCGGCCATGCCGGAGTGGTTCCCGACCACGACCTCGCCTTCGCCGTAGATCCGCACGTTCTTGCCCCACGTCGTGTGGTCGCCGATCGTGCAGTGGGGCGTGACCGCGACGGGACCGTAGCAGATCGTCCCCACGCCCACCTTGCGCGCCCTGCGGCGCATGGCGCGCGCGTAGAGGCGCGATTCGAAGCGGATGCGCAGGATCTTCTTCTCGACGCGGGACTTCCCCACGTAGAACAGGGCCGAGACGATGCGGGAGAGCAGCTTAACCATGGTCAGTATCCTTCCTTCCCTTGCAGAAAGTTCTCCGCGCGGCGGATGCGCTCGCGGAACGTGGCGGCCTTGCCGGTCCGGCGGTAGTGGAGGTTCTGCAGGCGCAGCTTGAGCAGTTCGCGCCGGACGAACAGGACGTCCGCCTGCGTGATCGGCGCACGCAGGTCCGCGGACGGCGCCAGCGCGCGCAGTGCGGCCACCGAGGGGTCGTCGGACGGCACGCCGGCCAGATGGACGAGGATGTCCAGCATCACCGAGACGTCGTTCCAGCCCCGGCCGTGCAGCCGCGTGCTGTAGGCGAAGCCCAGCAGTCGGTACCGGCGGTGCGCCAGCAGGTAGGGGTCCTCGCGCACGTCGCCGCGGGCGAGGGCGAACTGGGCGTCGATCAGGCGCAGGTGCCCGGTCGCGTCCATCATGAAGTTGTCGGGCAGGAGGTCGCGCCAGACGACGCCGGCCTTCGCCAGCGCGCGGGCGATGCGGAGCAGGTCCGCCGCGACGCGGGCGCGCGACGCGGCGTCCAGCCCCGCGGCCATCATCTCGGCCAGCGACGGCCCCGGCAGACGCTCCGTGACGACGAACGCCCGGCGGCCGTCCGGCGAGGACCAGCACGCCAGGGCGGCGGCGCAGACGCCCGGGTCCGCCGCGGCGAGGCGCCGGCTCGTCTCCAGCTCGTTCCGCAGGGACGCGGGCGCACGGGTCGAGCACTTGACCATGCAGGGGATCCCCTTGAAACGGCCTTCGTAGAAGAGGTCGTTGACCTGCTTGTTCTCGAGGAACGGCCGGCAGCCGGACAGGCCCAGCGCGGGGCCTTCGGCCGCCAGCACCGCGTCCCAGCCGCGCCGGAGCGCGGGCGCGAGCCCGCGGTAGCGGTCCTTGACCGCCAGATGCCCCCGGAGGTAGCGCGCGGCGCGCCGGAGGACCTTGCCGCGCACGAGGCCCGGGAAGACGGAATCGACCGGGACGAGCGTGCGCGCAGCGGGCTCGAAATCGACGACGCGCAGCCGGAATCCGGCGTCCGCATCGCGCTGAACGACGATGTTCTGGGGGTCGTAGAAACGCACGCCATAGGCCGCAAAGGCGCCGACCAGCAGCCAGAACGCATGCAGCAGCTCCGCCTTCTCCGCCCGGTCCGCCGCGCGGTAGGTGCGCGAAAAACGGATGGACTCCCCGCCGTCCGCGTTGCGGACGACGCTTTCGACGAGCGCCCAGCCACGGGTCGGCAGATAGACCTGCCCGAGCGTCTCGGGGAAGGCCGCGAAGACGTAGTCCGGCAACCGGCTCCGGAGCTCGCAGTAGTAGCGGTACTCCTGGCAGCACGTGTTGCGGCGCGCGTCATGGCGGCAGCGCCGGATCTCCCTTGCGACCGTGCCCGACGTCTCCGCCGCGTTGCGGTAGCACTTGAGACAGAGTCCCGTTCCGGGAATCTCGCGGCATTCCCGGCGCGAACCGCGGCCGAGCAGCGGCAGTCCGTCGGACGCGAGCGCGGCCTCCAGGGCCTCCGGCGTCAGGCCGAGGCGCGTGAGGATGTCGACGTCAGCCGCCATGTTCGCGCGCCTCCAGCTGCGCCAGCTCCTCCGGAGTCGGCGACTTGCGGAAATAGCGGTAGTTGAGCACCCAGCAGGACGGATGGCGGCGGATGACGCCCTCGAGGTCCCGGATGCACGTCTGCGTGAGTCCCCAGACATTCCGCGCCTCCGCGGCGGAATAGGTCTTCAGCACCTCGCAGCGGTAGCGGCCGTCCTTCAGCGGACGCGACCAGGCGACGACGACCGGCGCCTTTCCCTTCGCCGCGAAGAACGCCGGCGCCGCGGAGACCGGCACGGGCCGCCCGAAGAACCGCACCCAGATGCCGCCGTCCCGCGGCTTCACCACCTGGTCGACGAGCAGGCCGAGCGACTTGCCCTCCTTCAGGCCCTTCATCAGCGGACGGAACGCGCCGTCCGCGTGCACGATCTCCTGTCCAATCGAGGTGCGCGCCTTCATCAGCAGACGCGTCATCCCCGCCGAGCCGATGTCCTTCGCGACGGACATCATCCGGTGCCCCTCGAGGAACGCCAGCTGCGACAGGATCTCCCAGCAGCCGATGTGGCCGGACACCGTGACCGTGGGGTTGTTCGCCGCGAGCCAGGCCTTCCCCGCCGCGGACATCTCGCCCGCGGCCTCCACGCGCGCCCGCGCGTTCCGGCACGTCCAGAACGCATGCCCGATCGACCGCGCCATGTTCCGGTAGCTGCGCCGGAGGATCAACCGCTCGCGCCGGGTCGCCGGCGACGCGTCCGCGGCACCCGCCTCGCCCCGCAGCACGATGCGCAGGTTCCGCAGCGACAGCGCGCGCCCGCGGCGGTCGCACGCGTACATCACGGCGGACGCGAAGTCGCAGACCGCGAGCAGCGCGCGGCGCGGCAGGTTCGCGAAGACGAGCAGCCCGAACCCGATGCCGGCCCACTCGAAGGGGCGGCGGAGCTTCCGGAGGAATTCCTTCTGCCGGCGGTGCATCAGCGGTACACCTCCCCGGCCCATTCGTAGGGCTCGGAATACGGCGCCGCGAAGACGGTTTCGGCGATGTAGCGCAGCACGCGCGCGGCGTTGAAGAGCGCGTGGTAGCGCGCCCGGCCCGCGGCGGCGACGCGGCGCGCGGCCGCGGGGTCGCCCGCGTACTTCACGACCTTCGCCGCGAGGTCCGCGGCGTCCGTGAAGAAGACGGCCTCTTCATCGGGACGGAAGAAATGGTCGTAGCCGCTCTTCGCGGAGACGAACGCCAGGATGCCGCGGCCCATCAGGTGCGCGAGGCGGTCGGAGGAATACCACTTCCATCCCTCGATCCGGTTGAGACTGAGCGCCATCCGGCTCGCGAGCAGCGCGTCCTCGTAGTCCGCCCCCGCGATCGGCGGCCGTCCGCACGTGCCGAAGAGGCCGAAGCGGACCTTCCCCTCGAGCCGCGGCGCGAGGTCGCGCAGCAGCGCGACGCGTTCGTCGCCCGGCCCGTCGTGGCCCGCGAAGAAGAGGTCGTACCGGCAGTCGTCCCGACGCGAGACGTCCTCGTGCTCCATCACGGGGTCGCACATGTTCGGCAGGAAGCCGACGGCGTTGCGCCCGGTCGTCCACTCGCGCAGCTTCTCCCCCGCGGTGGTCACGAAGATGGCGTCGCAGGATTCCATGCGCGCGCGGATCTGGTCCACGGTGTGCGCCTGCCAGACCGGGTCGACGTTGACGTGCACGAGCTTCGTCCCCGGCAGCGCCGCGCGGATCTTCGCCAGCGTCGCGTTCGTCACGTAGTCGCAGTGGCCGATCAGCACGAGGTCGGGGCGGAAGTTGACGCAGGTGCGCAGCAGGCGTCGGTTCATCATCGCCGCGCCGACGTTGCGGAGGAAGCCGAGCGGGGCCAGGAAGCGGGTGATGTCCCGCTCCGAGAACGTCATGACGCGCCAGTCGTTGCGGACCGCGCCGCAGGCGAAGCGGTAGCCCTGCCCTTCGCGGCCCTTCCCGTAGCGTCGGATCTGGAAGTTGTCGACGACGAGCAGCCTCAGCTGGCGGTCGGGCATCATGCGCGTGCGCCCTCCGCGAATTCGGCGTAGACCGCCAGGGCCTGCGCCGCCATGCGCGCGAACGCGAACTTCTCCAGCGCCGGCGCGCGCAGGTCGCCGTGCTCCGCATGGGCGACCCGGCGGATGGCGTTCGCGAACGCCATCGCCCGGTCCACGTCGCTCGCCTGCGGGTCCGGCGGCACGAGCGCCCCGTTCACGCCGTCCTCGACGATGTCCAGCGCGCCGCCGAAGGCCGTCGCCACGACGGGACGGTCCATCGCCAGCGCCTCCGCCATCGAGCGGCCGAACGCCTCCGGCTTGCGCCAGTTCGCGCTCACGACGACGTCCGCGAGGGACAGGCACTCCGCGACCTTGGACTGCGCCCCGGCGAAGACGACCTGCTCCTCGACGCCCAGGGACTTGACCAGCGCGCGCAGCTCCGCCTCGTAGTCCTTCCGCAGCGCCTCCGCCTCGCCGACGATGACGAGCTTCCAGTCGCGCGACTTCGCGTGCGCCGCCCGATGGGTGCGGTGCAGGTGCGCGAGCGCGCGGATCAGCACGTCGTAGCCCTTCAGCTGCGTGATGCGGCCGAGCCCCATCACGACCTTGAAGCCCTCCAGCCCCCATTCGGCCCGCTTCGCCGCGACGAAGTTCGCGTCGAGCTTCGCGGGGTCGAACTTCTCGCGCTCGATCGCCCGCGGGATGACGCGCAGCTTCTCCTCCGCGATGCCGTAGTGCTCCTTGAGGTAGTCCGCGATGTAGCGGCTCGGCGTCACCGTCACGTCGCCGTAGGTCATGACCTTCGAATAGGCGGAAACGGAGTTCGCGCCGTGCGCGAAGGTGATCCACTTCAGTCCCAGCGACCGGTTCGCGAGGACGAACAGCCAGGCCGGCACGCGCGAATGCGCGACGACGACGTCCGGACGCGCGGCGGCGAGCAGGCCGCGCAGCTTCTTCGCGCGCGACCAGGCCGTGAGCGGGTTCTTCCCCTTCACGTCCAGATGCGCGACCCGGCCTCCGTCCGCGACGATTTGCGCCTCGAGCCGGCCACCGACGGAGACGACGAGGTTGTCGTGCCCCGCCCTCACGAGAACGCGGTTCATCTCGACGACGCCGCGCTCGACGCCGCCCTGGTCCATCGCCGGGACAAGCTGGACGATCTTCAAATCCGCTCCTCCACGCCGCGGAAGTGGACGTTGAGCTCGTGCAGCGGCGCCAGCAGCCGGCCGAGCGGCATCCCCTCGGTCATCTTGGCGAACGCGTTGACGTCCTTCGGGAAGCACTTCCCGCCGTAGCCGCGCTTGCCGTCCGGCCCCGGCACGTAGGTGTGCATGTCGTTGATGTAGCCGGAAAGCAGCACGCCCGTGTGCACCCGCGCCCAGTTCGCCCCCATCTTCTCGCAGTACTCGCGCACCGCGTTGAAGTAGGTCACCTTGTAGGCGCCGAAGACGTTGTGGGCGTATTTGGTGATTTCGGCCTCCAGCGGCGTCATGACGGCGAATTTCTTGCCGATGAAGATCTTGGCGAGCAGCTCGTGCGCCCCCGTGAAGACCATCGTCTGCTTCTTGAAGTCCTCGATGTGCGTGCGCTCGGACAGGAACTCCGGCATGTAGCAGACCCGGTGCCCCGTCTCCTTCGAGAGGAGATCGCTCGTGCCGGGCAGGATCGTCGTGCGCACGAACACCGGCACGTCGGGCAGGCCGCGGATCAGCTCCTTCATCAGCGTCAGGTCCTGCGTCCCGTCGTCCTCCGTCGGCACGTGGATCTGCAGGAAGGCGACGTCGATCTGCGACAGGTCGTCGTTGTAGCCCTTCGGCGGATCGGAGACGAAGATCTGGACCTCGGGATTGTTCTCCTCAAGCCACGCCTTCAATGCGCCTCCGACAAAGCCACAGCCGACGATACCGACCTTGATCACTATTCTTCTCCCAAAAAAATTAACTACCCGTCTTCAAAGTCGGGTAGTATAGCATATTTTCGACCAGATCAACCAATGTATGCGCGGGTCTCGAGCGCGGCCTGGGCGCCCATGCCGGCCGCGATGACGGCCTGCTTGAAGCGCGGGTTCGCGCAGTCGCCCGCCGCGAAGACGCCCGGGACGGAGGTCTTCACGCCGTCGACGACGACATGGCCCTTCGCGTCGCGCGCGACGGCGTCCCCAAGGAAGGCCGTCTGCGGCGTGCGGGCCGTGACGAGGAAGAGTCCGTCCGTCGGGACGGCGGAGCCGTCCTTCTTCGCCACGCCCGTCAGATGCGCGCCGTCGCCGTCGAAGGATGCGACCTCGGCCGGCGCCAGGACCGCGGCGACCGTCGCGCCGCAGCGCCCGAGATAGGTCTTCGCGCCCTGCGCCGCGGGTCCCTCGCCCACGACCACGACCGTCTTCCCGGCGTAGAAGGCGCCGTCGCACGTCAGGCAGGCCGAGATCCCCCGCCCCCAGTACTTCGCCTCGCCGGGGAGGTTCGTCTTCGTCACGCCCGCCCCCGTGGCGAGGATCACCGCCCGCGCCTCGAGCACGCCGCCCATCATCGTGTGCAGGCGCTTCACGTCGCCGGAGAAGTCGACGGACTCGACCACGTCCAGCGCGAAGCGCACGCCCGCCTGCTCGGCCTGGGCGCGCATCGCCGCAATGACCGCGGGGCCCGTCACCGTCCCGGGGAAGCCGGGATAGTTGGCGACGTGCTGTGTCTGCATGAGCTGGCCGCCGGACTCGAGGCCCTCGAGCACGAGCGGCTTCAACCCCGCGCGCGCGGCGTAGATGCCCGCCGTGAGCCCGGCGGGGCCGCTGCCGACGACGACGACGTCCTCCATCCCGCTCCTCCTCAGGCCAGCTTCGAGAGGATCTCGTCCGGCTTCGTGAGCCCGACGACCTGGTCCACCAGCTCGCCGTCCCTGTAGAGGAGCAGCGTCGGGATCGACATGACCTCGAACCGGGCCGCCAGCGCGGGCTGCTCGTCGACGTTCACCTTGAGGACCTCGATCTCGGGGTGCTCCGGCACGAGCTTCTGCTCGAGCAGCGCGCCCTGCATCCTGCACGGACCGCACCAGGTCGCCCAGAAGTCGACCACGACCTTCCCCGACTTCACGCTCTCGTCAAACTCTGCTTCCGTAATGTTGCGAATGCCCATCGCGCACCTCCTTTGTCCCGCACCACGCGGGTGTGGAGATTATACCATATCGTAGGCCTCCACCCCGTTGCCGTTCCAACGCGAAATCCGCGCAGCCCGCCCGCA
>JAEDMN010000133.1 GCA_016302985.1 Kiritimatiellia bacterium
CCCGAGGACACGCGCCACATCGCGCTCGGCAAGGACAACTGGACGCGCACGAGCGAGATCATCCTCGACGAGACGTTCGACAGCGAGCATCTCTACATCGGCGAGGGCATGATCCCGAGCGGCAACTGGAGCGGCTATCCCAGCCACCGCCACGACGTCGACAACCCGCCGGCCGAGCTGGACATGGAGGAGACCTACTTCTACCTCTTCGACCCCGGCCAGGGCTTCGGCTTCCAGAGCGTGTACAAGCCGGACGGTTCGCTGAACGAGGCGTACCGCGTGCAGGACCACGACACGGTCGCGATCGCCGAGGGCTACCATCCGCTGGTCGGTGCGCCCGGCTACCAGATGTACTACCTCTGGACGATGGCGGGCGACCAGGGCCGCGGCCTGATCTCGTCCATGGACCCCGCGCACGCCTGGGTGAAGAACGCCTGATCCGGACCCCGCCGCGGTTGCGGCGGGGCTTCCGTTGTGGTAGAATCTCCCGGGTCAGGACACAAGGAGCAGAACACACATGACTACATATGAATACACGGGTGTCGTCGAGTCGATTGGCGAGACGAAGGCCTTCGGCACGAACGGCTTCACGAAGCGCGAGCTCATCGTCGGGAACGACGTCGATTCGCAGAACAAGTATCCGAACCCCGTGCTCTTCACCTTCAAGAAGGACCGCTGCGCGCTGTGCGACGCGGTGAAGGTCGGCGACCGCGTGAAGCTGCAGTTCACCATCGACGGCCGCCGCTGGGACGGTGCGAACGGCACGCGCTACTTCACGGACCTCACCGGCTGGAAGATCGAGGTGCTCACGTCCGACGGCGGCGCCGTCGAGCCCGTCCCGGCCCCGGTCGAGGCGCCGGCGATGGATCCGGTCGCGTCCGACGTGGACAACCTCCCGTTCTGACGTGAAGACCTGGGGCGAACTCCTCAAGCTCTGCGGGGACTACCTCGCGGGGAAGGGGGTTCCGGACGCGCAGGTCGCGTCGGAGCTCCTCATGGCGCGGCTGCTGAACTGCGGCCGCGGCTTTCTTTCACCGCACCTGGCCGAGACGCCGCCCGAGAAGTACCTCGAGGCGATGCGGCGGGGCATGGCGCGGCTGGCGAAGGGCGAGCCGGTCCAGTACGTGCTCGGCGAGTGGGACTTCCGGTCGCTCACGCTGACCTGCGACAAGCGGGCGCTGATCCCGCGCCCCGAGACGGAGGAGCTCGTCACGCGCGTGCTCCGGCACCTCGAGGACCGGCGGAAGGCGGGCGCGGAGGCGCCGGTCGTCGTCGACGTCGGCACCGGCAGCGGCTGCATCCTGCTCGCCCTCGCGAAGGAGTTCCGGGGCGAGGCGACGTTCCTCGGCCTCGACATCTCGCCCGCGGCCGTCGCGCTCGCGGGCGAGAACGCGGCGCGCTGCGGGCTCGCTGGCCGCGTCCGCTTCGCGGTGGCGGACGGCCTCGACGACTTCGACGAGCCCGAGACGATCGACGTGCTCGTCTCCAACCCGCCCTACATCCCGACGGCGGACTGCGCGGCGCTCGACCCCCGCATCCGCGAGCACGAGCCGATGAACGCGCTGGACGGGGGCCCCGAGGGCCTCGACTTCTACCGGCGCTTCGTGGACGACGCGTTCAACCTGCTGAAGCCGGGCGGCGCGGTCTTCTTCGAAATCGGCGACGGCCAGGGCGAGGCCCTGAAGCGGATCTTCTTCGACGCGGGCTTCGACGACATCCGCATCGAGCCCGACTACGCGGGGCACGACCGCTACGCGCGCGCGCGCCTGCCCTAAAATTCCGTTTTTTCCCACTTGATTTCAGAACACAAAACAAGATACAATATTCCCTCACTTTTCGAAAACACCAGGAGTTAACAGAAATGGCAGCTAAACCCTTCCCGCTCGATCATGTGCGCAACTTCGGCATCATGGCCCACATCGACGGCGGCAAGACGACGACGTCCGAGCGCATCCTCTACTACTCGGGCAAGAACTACAAGATCGGCGAGGTGCACGAGGGTGCCGCGACGATGGACTTCATGGTGCAGGAGCAGGAGCGCGGCATCACGATCCAGTCCGCCGCGACGTGCGTGCAGTGGGGCGCCTACCGCCTCTCCCTGATCGACACCCCCGGCCACGTGGACTTCACGGCCGAGGTCGAGCGCTCGCTCCGCGTCCTCGACGGCGCGGTCGCGCTGTACTGCGCGGTCGGCGGCGTGCAGCCCCAGTCCGAGCAGGTGTGGCGCCAGTCCGAGAAGTACAAGGTCCCGAAGATCGCGTTCGTCAACAAGATGGACCGCGTCGGCGCCAACTTCTACGCCGTGATGGACCAGATGAAGACCCAGCTCAACGCGAACCCGGTCCCGATGGTGCTCCCGATCGGCGCGGGCGAGACGTTCAGCGGCATCATCGACCTCGTCAAGATGCGCGCCCTCCGCTACGACATGAAGACCCTCGGCAAGACGGTCACGGAGGAGGACATCCCCGCCGACATGCTCGAGAAGGCGCAGGAGTACCGCCAGAAGATGATCGAGAGCGCGGCCGAGCAGGACGACGCCCTCATGGAGAAGTTCTTCGCGGGCGAGGAGCTCACGATGGACGAGGTCAAGGCGGCCATCCGCAAGGGCTGCATCGCGCGTACGATCACGCCGGCGTTCTGCGGTTCCGCGTTCAAGGACAAGGGCGTCCAGCAGCTGCTCGACGGCGTCTGCGACTTCCTCCCGTCCCCGCTCGACGCGGGTGACGCCGTCTCCGCCGACGACGAGACGCAGAAGCGCGCCCCGTCGGACAGCGAGCCGTTCTGCGGCCTCGCGTTCAAGATCATGACGGACCCGAAGTCCGGCGGCAAGATCACGTTCGTGCGCGTCTACTCGGGCACGCTCAAGCTCGGCGCCGAGCTCCTCGACTCCACGATCAACCGCGAACAGCGCATCTCCCGCCTCTTCCGCATGCACGCGGCGAAGCAGGAGCCGCTCGACGAGGCGCATGCCGGCGACATCGTCGCGTGCGTCGGCCTCACCGAGACGCGCACGGGCGACACGCTCTGCGACCCCGAGCACCCGATCACGCTCGAGTCCATCGACTTCCCGGCGCCGGTCATCTCGGTCGCGGTGAAGCCGCAGTCCCGCCAGGACAACGAAAAGCTCGGCGTCGCCCTCCACGCGCTCGCGATGGAAGACCCGACCTTCGTCGTGTCCTTCGACCAGGAGACGTCCGAGACGATCATCGCCGGCATGGGCGAGCTCTACCTCGAGGTCATCGTCGACCGTCTGAAGCGCGAGTTCAACGTCGCGTGCGACGTCGGCGCCCCGCAGGTCGCGTACCGCGAGACGCTCACGCAGGCCGTCGAGAGCGAGTACAAGCACGTCAAGCAGTCCGGTGGCCGCGGTCAGTACGCCCACGTCTGCCTCAAGCTCGAGCCGCAGGAACCCGGCAAGGAGTTCGAGTTCATCAACGAGGTCAAGGGCGGCGTGATCCCGACGGAGTACATCCCGGCGGTCGAGAAGGGCGTCCGCAAGGCGCTCGAGGCCGGCCCGCTCGCCGGCTTCCCGGTGGTGAACTGCAAGGCGACGGTCTACTTCGGCTCCTACCACGAAGTCGACTCGAACGAATTCGCGTTCATCGAGTGCGCGCGCCAGTGCTTCAAGCAGGGCTTCCTCAAGGCGAAGCCGCAGCTGCTCGAGCCGATGATGGACGTCGAGGTCGTGGTGCCCGAGCAGTACATGGGCGCGGCGAACGGCTCCATCAACCAGCGCCGCGGCCGCGTCGAGGGCATGGACGAGCGTGGCGGCATGAAGAGCATCAAGGCCACGGTCCCGCTGGGCGAGATGTTCGGCTACTCGAACGCGATCCGCACGGTCACGCAGGGCCGCGGCACGTTCACGATGATCTTCAAGCAGTACGAGGCCGTCCCGGCTTCGATCTCGAAGACGGTCATCGAGAAGCGCATCAAGGAAGGCAAGGTCCGTCCGAGCGCCGAATAACGTACCTCTTCCAAGAGTTACGGCGAAAACCATCCCGCGAGGGATGGTTTTCTGCTATAATGTCCCCCATGATTGATTTCACACCAGCGCAGAAGCGGACCGTCGCGGCGGGCGTGACCGTCCTGGCGTTCGCGGTTCTGCTGGCGTTTGCAATCTTCGTCGGCTGGGTGTTGCTGAAATTCCTCGGCTTCGCCTCCCCGGCGTTGACGCCGGTGATCGCGGGGGTCTTCCTCTCGATGCTCTTCAAGCCCTACTACGCCTGGTACCTCCGGCATGTGCGCAATCCCACGCTGTCGCTGGCCCTGATGGCCCTGAGCGTGCTGATTCCCGTAGGTCTGCTGTGCTGGTTCGGCGGCGCGCTGGTGGTGGACCAGGTGACGCAGTTCATCAAGGCCGCGCCGACGATCGCGGCGCGCCTGAGCGAGTGGGTGAACCTGCGCTACCCGAACGCGCAGACCCTGGTGGGCCAGCTGGGCGCGAAGCCGGACGACCTGCTGCTGATGTTCCTCGTGGACCCGACGCGCTTCTCGCACGAGCTCGTCTCGACGCTGGGCACCGCGTACGGCGTGGACGCGATGAAGGCCGGCTTCAGCTTCCTGAAGTACCTGACGGGGCTGGGCTCCTCTCTCGTCGCCCTGCTGTTCTTCGTCTTCTTCCTCACGCGGCCCGCGATGACGGGCGCCGACTACGTGAAGGAGCTGCCCTTCCTCAAGGAGGAGACCAAGGGCTTCGTCGCCAAGCAGGTCGACGCGTTCTTCGACATCCTCGTGAACTTCTTCCAGCGGCAGGTCGTGATCTGCCTGATCGAGGGCATGCTGTACGGCCTCGGCTTCATGCTGGTCGGCCTGCCCTACGGCTTCGTGATCGGCTTCGTGCTCGGCGCGCTGAACCTCGTCCCGCTGCTGGGCACCGTGACGTGCCTGCCGTTGGCGCTGCCGATCGCCTACTTCGGGGACGACGGCAGCCTGCTGCGCCTGTTCGGCGTGCTCGCGGTCTGGTTGACGGGGCAGTTCCTGGACGGCTACCTGATCACGCCGAAGATCCAGGGCGAGAAGACGGGTCTGGGCTATGCCGGCGTGATCTTCAGCTTCTTCTTCTGGGGGGTGGTCTTCCATTCATTGCTGGGGCTGCTCCTGGCGATTCCCCTGTCCGCCTTCTGCGTCGTGCTCTGGCGCGCGCTGAAGGAGAAGTACATCAAGGGCGTGATCTAGGATCGCCTGGTCGTCTGGTTGTCTGATTGTCTAATTGTCTAATTGTCTGATTGTTTCGAGGTGTCTGTGGGCGAAGAGTTTCATTATCCGATTGGCGGCAAGGACTTCAGAAGCGGCAAGCCCGCGTTCTTCAACCGGCGCAGAAAGCGGCGCGGGGGCGGCCCCCGCCATCCCGGCCTCGCGGAGCGCGACGACGCGCCGAAGGTCCCCGAGCTCCCGTCGACGCCCCCGCCCGCCGCGTTCGAGGCGAACGTGTTCGGTTCGCTCGACGTGCGCCTGCAGCACGCGATCGCCGAGGCGGGCTACGCCGTGCCGACCCCCATCCAGGAGAAGGCGATCCCCTTCCTGCTCGAGGGGCGCGACCTGATCGGCTGCGCCCAGACGGGCACCGGCAAGACCGCGGCCTTCATGCTGCCGATCCTCCACCGCCTCCTGCAGGCCGCCCCCGCGGCCGGGGACGACGCGGCGGCCGCCCGCCCGTCCGGCGAGGCGGGCCATCCGCGCGCGCTCGTGCTCTCCCCGACGCGCGAACTGGCGGCCCAGATCGCCGAGAACGTGGCGAAGTACGCGAAGTACACGGGCCTCCCGTTCGCCGTCGTCTTCGGCGGCGTCTCGCAGTTCCCCCAGGTCAAGGCGCTGCAGAAGGGCGCGACGACCGTCATCGCGACCCCGGGCCGCCTGATCGACCTGATGACGCAGGGCGTGGTCTACCTGGACAAGGTCGAGCTCTTCGTGCTCGACGAGGCGGACCGCATGCTCGACATGGGCTTCCTGCCGGACATCAAGCGGATCATCTCGAAGCTCCCGCCGAACAAGGTCGCCGCGGGCGCGACCGGCAACGGCGTGAACGGCAAGCTTCGCCAGTCGCTCTTCTTCTCGGCCACCCTGTCGCCCGAAATCCTCCGCCTCGCCGGCGAGCTTGTGCACGACCCGATGCAGATCATGATCTCCCCCGAGACGCCCACGGTGGAGAAGATCAACCAGAAGTGCATGTTCGTGGACAAGGGGAACAAGGACAACCTGCTCATCCACCTGCTGAAGGAGCACCCCGAGTGGTACCGCGTGATCGTCTTCGCGCGCACCCGCCACGGCGCCGACCGCGTGGAGAAGAAGCTCCGCAAGCAGGAGATCACGGTCGCGGCGATCCATTCGGACAAGACCCAGAACCAGCGCACCCGCGCGCTCCAGACGTTCAAGGACGGCAAGACGCGCGTGCTCGTCGCGACGGACATCGCGAGCCGCGGCATCGACGTCCCCGACGTCGACCTCGTCGTGAACATGGAGCTGCCCGTCGAGACGGAGAGCTACGTCCACCGCATCGGCCGCACGGCCCGCGCGGGTGAAAGCGGCGCGGCGATCTCCTTCGTCGCCCCCGAGGAGCGCGCGCTCCTCAAGGCCGTCGAGCGCTACATCCGCAAGACCGTGCCCGTGGACCGCGACCAGCCGTTCCATTCCGAAACGGCCGAGCGGCAGGCCGGCAAGCAGGGCCAGGGGCTCCCCCAGGCGCCGTGGATCCGCGGCGGTTCCGTCAACAGGAAGGGCAATGCGCGCCATCCCGGCGCCCGCTTCTGGGGCCAGCAGCCCAAGGAGAAGAAGTTCGTCCATCCCGCGAACGCGAAGAAGGCGAAGCGCGGCCGCACGAGCTTCCAGGGCCGGCGCGAACCCGATTTCGGGCAGAAGTGAGGCACGAGGGCCCATGGAAGAAGAGAAGGAATCCGTCCACGTCGCCCTGCCGCTGAAGTACCGCCCGACGAACTTCGGCGACGTTGTCGGCCAGGAGCACGTCGTCCGCACCCTGCGCAACGCCATCGAGAGCGGCCGCATCGCGAACGCCTACCTGTTCATCGGCCCGCGCGGCATCGGCAAGACCACGACCTCCCGCATCCTCGCGAAGGCGCTGAACTGCACGAACCGGAACGGCGTCGAGCCCTGCGGCGCATGCGAGAACTGCCGCCAGATCGCCGCCGGACGCTCCATCGACGTCACCGAGCTCGACGCCGCGAGCCACAACAAGGTCGAGGACGTCAAGCCGATCATGGACGCCGTGCAGTTCAAGCCGGCCGCCTCGCGCTACAAGATCTTCATCGTCGACGAATGCCACATGCTCACGAAGCCGGCGTGGAACGCGCTCCTCAAGACGCTCGAGGAGCCGCCGCCCTACGTGAAGTTCATCTTCGCCACGACCGAGGGCGACAAGATGCTGGCGACCATCGTCTCCCGCTGCCAGCGCTTCGACCTGCGCCGCATCCAGACGCACCAGATCGCCGCACGCCTGAAGTACATCTGCGGACAGGAGGGCATCCGCGCCTCCGAGGACGCGCTGCTCGCCATCGCGCGCGGCGCGGAGGGCGGCATGCGCGACGCGCTCAGCTCCCTCGACCAGCTCATCGCGTTCAAGGGCGACGAAATCGCGGAGGAGGACGCGCTCGGCGTCTTCGGCCTCGTCTCGCGCGAGGCCCTCGAGACCCTCGCCGGCGCCATCCTGAAGGGCGACGCCGCCACGATCCTGCGCTCCGTCGAGACCTTCGACTCGGCCGGCAAGAACATGCGCCGTCTGGCCGGCGAGCTCATGCAGCATTTCCGCAACCTGCTCGTCTACCAGACGCTGGGCGGCTCCGCGGCCGGGCTCGAGGCGACGCCCGAGCAGGTCAAGACCCTCGCCGAGCAGGCGAAGCTCTGCGACCCGTCGCGCATCTTCCGCGTCGCCGACCAGCTCGCGGAGATGGAGGACAAGCTCCGCTATGTGCTGAGCGTGCGCACCCTGATCGAGATGACCCTCATCCGCGCCTCCCGCATCGCCACCGTCGCGAGCATCGAGGAGCTCATGCGCGCCGTCCGCGCGCTGAAGGGGCCCCTCGCCGCCGCGCCCGCGCCGGCCACCGCCCCGGTTGCGCCCGCGCCGGCCGCCGTCCGCCCCACTGCTCCCGCCCCCGCCGCGCCGGCTCCCGCCCCGTCGGCCCCGGCCGCTCCCGCCCCTGAACCCGAGCGGCACGTGCTGACCGCGGCCGAACAGCGGCAGATCATGGACGACCAGAAGCTCAACGGCTTCATGAAGGTGCTGGGAACGGGCGCGCAGGTTTCGAAGATTCAGTGAGAGGCATGTCAGACCGCCGCCCCGTGGCGTCCTAGACACGATGGATGAACAAAGAAGGAGGAACGACATGAACAACAAGATGATCCTGGCTCTTGCCGCTTGCTGCGCGCTGACTGGCGCGGCTGTCGCCGGTCCCCATGGCCCTGGCCCCGGCGGTCCCCGTCCGGGTGGTCCCCATGGCGGTCCCGGTTTCCGCCCCGCCCCCGCGCACCACCATCCTGGCGGTCCCGGTTTCCGCCCCGCCCCCGTGCACCACCATCCTGGCGGTCCCGGTTTCCGCCCCGCCCCCGTGCACCACCATCATGGCGGCCCCGGTTTCCGCCCCGCCCCCGTGCACCACCATCCTGGCGGTCCCGTTTTCCATCGCCACGCGCCGCACGGCTACCTGGGCTGGCGCCGCGGCCCGATCCACGCCCACTACCGCAGCTGCTGGTACAATGGCGTGTGGTACGACGCCTACGGTTATGCCTACTACGCCCCGGCCGGCTATGTCTACCCCTATGCCACGACGGTGGTCCAGCCCGCGCCCGTGGTCGTCCAGCAGCCGGTTGTCGTGCAGCAGCCCGCCCCCGTGGTGGTGCAGCAGCCGGCGACGGTCGT
>JAEDMN010000134.1 GCA_016302985.1 Kiritimatiellia bacterium
AACGGGATTTGGCAGGAGAACAGGAAACGGGACGCGGCGCGGGGGACGGGGAACAGGAGAACGGGATTTGGCAGGAGAACAGGAAACGGGACGCGGCGCGGAGGACGGGGAACAGGAGAACGGGGAAATATTTTTTTCAAGATGCCTGTCATTCCCGGGTCCGCGCTGCATTCTCCACCATGCAGGATGAAATGAAACAACCTGGAGGAACGGAGCGGGGATGGACGGACGGGGACGGAGCGCATGAAGGTGTTGATTGTCGAGGGCGACCGCGGAGAGGCGCGGGACCTGGCCAACTGCCTCTACGACGCGGGCTACGACTATGAGATCGCGACCGACGGCATCCGGGGGCTGGCGCGTCTGCGGGTCGTCTCCTACGCCGTGGCGCTCGTCGAGTTCATCCTGCCCCGGATCTCGGGGCTGGAGCTCATCCGCCGCATGCGCCTCGACCGCGTCCCCACGCCCGCCATCATCCTCAGTTCGCTGGGGGACGTCGCGGACAAGGTCGCGGGCCTGAACGCGGGCGCCGACGACTACCTGGTCAGGCCGTACGCGCAGGTGGAGCTGCTGGCGCGCATCGCGGCGGTCGTCCGGCGGGGCTGCCCGCCGTCGTCCGAAGAGGTCCTGCGCCACCGCGACCTCGTCGTCGACCCGCGCAGCCACCGCGTGCGCCGCGGGGAGCAGCACATCGAGCTCACGGCGAACGAATACCTGCTGCTCGAGCACCTGCTGCGCCATCCGGGGCGGATCTTCTCGCCGCGGATCATCGCGGAGTCCGTCTGGGGACTCCGCGCGCCGCTGCGGGGCAAGGCCGTGGAGACGCGCGTCTATTCGCTCCGGAAGAAGCTGCGCGTCGGCGGCCGGCCGGACATCATCGTGAACGAGCGCGGGTTCGGCTACGTGGTGCGGGCGGAGTCCTGACGGTCACGGGGCCGCCGGCTTCGCGAGCAGGGCGAACGCGACGTCGAGGATCTTGCGGGCCTTCGCGGTGAGGGTCGAGAGCCCGAAGATCTTCAGCGTCTCGCGGTAGAGGTCGTCCTGCGGGCAGTCGCCGAAGTCCGAGAGGGTCTCGCGCATGGCGTTGCGGAGCTCCTCGGGCGGGATTTCGTCGAGGGCGCGCCGCGCGTCCGCGTCCTTTCCGGGCAGGCGGTAGTCCGCATACGCGTCCGGGGAGGTCCCCTTGGGCCAGTAGACGCGCGCGTCGCCGTGCTGCGTCATGACACCGTCGCGCGGCCGGCAGGCGTCGAAGACGCGGTGCACGTTCTCGGTCATGCGGGTGAGCCCCCAGACCTTGCCGACGCGGCGGCGGAGGACGTCCTCGAACACGGGGCCTTCGGCCTCGACGGCGTCCGCGACCATCTGGGCGATGCGCGGGCGTTCGGCGGGCGCGTAGAAGTCGGCGTTGCGCGAGACGGGGCGGCATTTCCAGACGCGGTACGACGGATGCGCGGGCGCGGCCGGCCGCGTTGCGGCGGGGGCGGGACGGGCCGGGGCGGGGGGCGGTTCGGCCGGCTGCGGGGCGGGTGCGCGCGCGGAGGGGTCGGGTTCCCGGCGCGCGGCCTCCAGTTCGTCCAGCAGGCGGCGCTCGGCGCGGGCGCGGTCGAGGGCCCAGTCCACGCTCCAGACGCGGCAGGTGTTCCAGCCGAGGCCGCGGAGGACCCCGGCGCGGTTGACGTCGCGGTCCTGGGCGGTCCGCTGGCGCGCGTAGGAGGGGCCGTCGCACTCGATGCCCATGAGGTAGCGGTCCGCGCATTCGGGGTGGCGCACCGCGACGTCGATGCGGTAGTCGCTGCAGCCGACGTCGCGGTCGACGGCGTAGCCGTGTTCCGCGAGGAAGGCCGCGACCACGTCGCCGAAGCACTCGTGTGACGGGCCGGAGGGGGCGGGCGCGGCGACCGCGTTGCCGCGTTCGGCGTATTCGAGGAACGCCTTCAGGTGGCCTGCGCCCACGGCCTTGGTGCGGCCGTCCTCGCCCGCGTCGATCTGCGAGGCGTGGATGGACGAGAAGACGACCACCTGCTCCTTGGCGCGCGTGACGGCGACGTTCAGGCGGCGTTCGCCGCCGGAGAGGTTGAGCGGGCCGAAGTTCATGGTGAAGCGTCCGTTCTCGTCCGGCGCGTAGCCGATCGAGAAGAGGATCACGTCGCTCTCGTCACCCTGGACGTTCTCGAGGTTCTTGACGAAGTAGGCGCCCTCGCCCTCCTCCGGGAGGAGCTTCTCGAGTTCGGGGTCCTCGCCGCGGCGTTCCTCGAGCATCGCGCGGATGAGGTTCTGCTGCGGCATCGAGAAGGTGACCACGCCGAGGGAGCGGCGGCGGTAGCCGGGCCTGCGGACCTCGGTGCAGATGTAGTCCACCAGGGCCTTCGCCTCGGCCTCGTTCACGCGCGGGCCGCGGCCGGCCCTGGTGAAGCGGCCGTCCGGCACGAACATGAACTTCACGCCCAGGCGGGGCGAGGAGAGCGCGGACGGGAAGGTGCAGAGCTTGTTCGAGTAGTAGTGGGCGTTGCTGAACGCGATGAGCGCCTCGTGCCGGCTGCGGTAGTGCCAGTTGAGGTAGGTCGAGAAGACGCCCGCGACGAGGCATTCGTCGAGGATGCTCTCCTGGTCGGCGAGGACCGTCTCCTCCGCGTCGTTCTCGCCTTCGCGCTCGCCCTTCTGGAAGAAGTTCGTGGGCGGCATCTGCTTCGGGTCGCCGACGACGATCAGCTGGCGTCCGCGCGCGATGACGCCGATGGCGTCCCACACCGGGATCTGCGAGGCCTCGTCGAAGACGATGAGGTCGAAGGGCTCCGCGTCGACGGGCAGGTACTGCGCGACCGAGAGCGGGCTCATGAGGAAGCACGGCTTGAGGCTGGGAACCAGCGTCCGCGATTCCGCCAGCAGCTGGCGGACGGCCTTCTGGCGGGACTTCTTCTCGCATTCGCGCTTGACCATCCCCATTTCGGAACCCTCGGGGCAGGGGCCGCTCCGGCGGCGCGGGAGGGAGGCCGCGAGCTTCGCGAAGACGACCTTGCGGGCGAGCTCCGTGTGGCGGTGGTCGAGGTCGCGGAACTTCGCGACGCGTTCGTCCTGCGCGAGGCCCGAGAACTCCGCGAGCACGCGGTCGTGGGCGAGGATGGCGTCCAGCATCTTCGCGGCGTAGGCGTCGTCGAAGACGGCGGCGGCGTCGAGGCGGCCGTCGTCCTCCGCGAGGAGGAGTCCTTCGAAGGCGCCGACGCCGAGCGCCTGCGCGCGGTCGCGGGCCTTCCGGTACTGCATGACGTTGCGGAGCTCGCCGGCGTTGTCTGCCAGCGCGCGGCACATCGCGCCGAGTTCGCGGACATCGGCGGGCAGGGAGGATTCGTGCGCGAACGCGAGCAACTCCTCGAGGTTCTTCCCTAGGTCCGTCCAGCGTTCCAGCGCCCCCGCCGCGAGGTCGCGGAGTCCGGCGTCGACGTCCACGAGTTCGTCGGCGGGGCAGCCGGCCTTCTCGAGGAAGTCCCGGCCCAGCGAGACGTACCCGCGCATGTTCGGCAGGTCGGCGGCGAGGCGGTCGGCGGTCAGCGGCGCGGCGCCGAGGCGGACGATGCCGGACAGCTCCTTGACGAGGGCGCGGTTCTTGAAGAAGCGCAGCAGGATGAAGGCGCGGCGGTTCTCCTCGAGGCGGCGGGCGAGGCCGTCGAAGTCGAGTTCGGCGAGCGTGTCCAGGCGGTAGCCGCCCAGCGCCGCGACGCAGGCCTGGTGCTTCGCCTGCAGGTCGAGGAGCTCCGCGAACTGCGCCGACGTCGTGCCGTCGGCGGGGGCGAGGATGGTGCGGCCGACCTGGGGACGGCGCAGAACCTCCCCCAGGGCGCCGGCCAGCGTCGCGAGCGCCGGGCGGCCGCGGTCGTCCACGACCGTGCCCAGGCGCGCCCGGAGCGCGTCCAGCGCCGTGTTCAGCGCGTCGGCGGAGCGGGCGACCTTCTCCGCGGCGGCCGCGAGCTGGCGTTCCAGCGCGGGGGTCCAGGCGTCGGCCTTCAGTTCGGGGGTCGCCTTGAGCGCGTCCTCGGCGACGCCGCGGAACGCGGTCGCCAGGTCCTGGACGGCGGTGCGCGCCGCGTCGTGGTCCGCGCGCGGCTGGACGAGGCAGTCGATGTCCAGCAGTTCGGGACGGGCGGGGGCCGTGCGCGAAATCGCCTGCGCGAAGCAGGCGTAGGCCGTGAGGCCGTTCGGGTAGGGGCGGTGGAGGGCCTCGATGTAGCCGTTCAGTTCCCGGCGGCACGCCTCGAAGCCCGCGGCCACCTCGTCCCATTCGGCGGGGCCGGCCGTCTCGGGGACGTCCAGCGCGGCCTTGATCTGCGCGTAGAAGCGGCTCTTCTCGGTCTTGTTCGAGTGGAGCTCGAGGCAGAAGGGCGTCAGGCCGATGCGGTCCAGACGGTCCTTGACGACGTCGAGCGCCGCCTTCTTCTCGGAGACGAAGAGCACGCGGCGCCCCCGGGCGAGGTTGTGCGCGATGATGTTGGTGATCGTCTGGGACTTGCCGGTGCCGGGCGGGCCGTGGAGGACGAACGACTTGCCCATCTCGGAGTAGAGGACCGCCGCGAGCTGGGAGGAGTCGTAGCTGACGGGGCAGTAGAGGTCTTCGGGGTGGAGGTGCCGGGCAACCTCCTCCGCGGGGAAGATCTCGACGCCGTCGTCGAAGCACCCGCCGCCGCCGACCAAGTGGTTGACGAGCGGGTTCTTCTTCAGCTCGTCCACGCGTTCCGTCATGTCTTTCCACATGACGAACTTGCCGAACGAGAAGCAGCCGACCGTCGCCTCGTCGAAGACCTCCCAGCCCTCCAGGTCCTTGATCGCCTGGCGGAAGATCCGGAGCACGAGGGGGGCGTCCACGCCCGAGTCGTCCGTCGGAAGCGGATCGAGCCCGGGAAGGGCGAGGTTGAACTGGGCGCGGAGGAACTCGACGAGCGTGGTGTTGAGCGTCGTCTCTTCGTCCCGCCGGTACATCTTGACGCCTTCGGCGAGGGTCGCGCGCTCGAGGCGCACGGGGACCATCAGGATGGGGGCGCGGTAGGCCTTGCGGCCCGCGCCGGAGCCAGGTTCCATCCACTGGAGCTCGCCAATCGTCAGGAAGAGCGTGTTGACGCCGCTCTCCTCCAGGTTGGTACGGGCGTCGTGGAGGAGGTCGGACATGCGCCTGCGGACCTCCTGGGGCGTCAGCATCACGCAGAGGCGGCCGTGCGCGAGCTCGGCGTCGACGAGCGCCTGCCACTGTTCGCGCGCCAGGCGCCCGTTCTGGAGGTCGTCGAGGGCCTTCTCGCCCATCGTGTCCGCAATCGAACGGATCGCGATGGCCTTGTTCGCCGCGACCTGGTCCTCCAGCTTCGCGACGTCGGGGCTCATGAGGCGGACGACCTGGCGGGATGTTCGCGGGATGTTCAGCAGGCGGTTGCGGGCGGAGAAGTCGAGCAGCTTCTGCGTCCAGCGGTCGATGCGCCCCTGGGTCGCGCGCGCCGGACCGAGCGCCGCGAGGTCGACGCTTTCCTGCAGGTCGCGCACGTCGCCCGGCGCGTCCGCGCCGACTGCGCGCCCCTCCGCCACGTAGGCGGAGTCGAAGCCCGTGCCGAGCGCCAGGGGGCGGATGCCGTTCTCGCGGCTGCGGACGACGTCGACGGCGCATTTGAACGCGTCCTCTTCGTCCAGCAGGGCGCGGCCGGCCTTTTCGGCCTCGTTGAAGGGCGTGTCGCGCGTCAGGCCGGTCGTCTCGATGGCGACGAACTCGTCCAGCGCCGCGCGCTTGCGCAGGGCCTGCAGGCTGCGCACGACGACTTCCTCGAACATCTCCTCGACCAGGTGGCAGCCGACATAGCAGTGGTTCCGGGTGAGGACGAGGACGGGATGGAGACCGCACTTCTCGAGGACCGCGGCCATGAGCAGCGAGGTCTCGATGCAGGTGGCGAGCTTGTACTTCTCGATCGTCTCGGGGAGGCGGAGCTTCTGTCCGGGCTGTCCGAAGGAGGCGGGGGGATTCGCATACCGGATGCCGTGCTTCCGGATGGCGGCGTAGACCGCCGCGCAGGTCTCGAGCGCCCGCTTCTTGCCTCCCTGGTAGCCTTCGAGGGAGGCCGATCCGGTCGCCTGCTCGATCTCCCGCGCGGCCTCGGCCTGGATCTGGCAGACGATTTCGGCGTTGGGGAGCACGTAGGCGGCCAGCAGTTCCGGATAGGGGGCGGTGCCCAGCCAGTGGTCCAGGGGCAGCAGAGTGACGGGATAGGAGCGTTCCAGAAGAAGGGTGCCCGCCGAGGAGACCGTCATCCTGACCGACGTGGCGACGGCTTCGTCCGTGACCTCGAGGATGCGGCGCGGATTGAGGAGGAGGCCGAGGTTGTTCAGCTCGAGCCGCTCGCCGGGCCCGAGGTCCTTCAGCGCCAGCTGGGTCGGCACGACGACGCCGTCGTCGGAACCGAACGCGCAGGAGACGTCCCGGAGGACCGCGTCGGAGCCGTTGACGAGGCGGAGGTCCTTCGCGACGGGGAGTCCGTTCTGCAGGAGCGCGAGGTTCACATGGCCCAGTACGTCGACATCGGCGGTGAGGGCGTTAGAATTTTCCATTTCCATGCTGAAAATTCTAGCAGATTCGGTAGAAACTGACCATTGGGAATTCGTGTTGCCGGACGGGGCCGATAGCAAATGGGAGTCGCGAACAAACTGGTTCGTCGCGGAATGTCCGTGAAGGACCGGGGATAGAATCGGCCGCCCAGGAAGTTTCAAGGCAAAATTGAAAGAAAGGGGTGTTTATGCGTGATTCGAGAGGCACGGAGGATGGCGTCCGGCCGGACGGCCTGCGCGCGCGGCGCAGGAGCCGGCTGCGGGAACTCTACGGGGCGCAGGCCGCGGGACGGCGGACCGACGTGGACATCGCCGTTGTCCGCGCCGCCGTCGAACACGCCGCGCTGGCCGCACGGCAGGGGTGGCGCGCCCTGGCGGACGTCGACCCCGTCGCGCTTGCGGACGCCGGCGGGCGCGAGGCGCTGGAGGACCTGGAGTTCCTCGTCAGCCGCGGGCTCTGCGAACTCAGCGGCGTCAAGAACCTCTTCTGCCTCGCCCGTCGCCTTGTCTAGCCCCGTCCCCCGCGGATGTGGTAGAATGTCCCCGGTCGCGCGCGCAGGGGCGCCGCGTTCTCCAAGGGAAAGGCGGACATATGAAGAAGACAGCGAACCGGTGGGTCGTCGTGGCGGCCCTCGTCGCGGCGGCCGTCGCGGTCGTCGGCACGTTTCTCGTCCACGGGTGGTCCGAACGCCGCCGCGCGGACGCCGTCGCCGCGGACCGCCAGGCGTTCCTCGCCCGGTTCGGCATCCTGTCGGACGGCCGCAGCCCGTTCGTCGCGCTTCCGCCGGTCCTGCCCCATGGCTCGCTGCAGGCGGGGCTGGGCGCGTCGCTGTTCAGCGAACGGAAGCTCGCGCGTACGCGGAACCGCACCTGCGCGGCCTGCCATCTCCTCAACGAAGGCGGGACGGACGGCAAGGTCCACGGCGCCGTCGTCACGCGCCCCGTGTTCAACGCGGTCTTCGCGCCGTTCTACCTGCACGACGGTTCGGTCTCGAACCTGCAGGGCCTCGTGCGCCGCATGATCGAGGACGCGGCCTTCTCCGGCGCGGGGCCGCTCGAGAAGGCGGTCGTGAAGCTCTCCGCCGACGAGAAGCTGCTCGCGCGTTTCCGCCAGGCCTATCCGGACGGCCTCACGGCGGACAACGTCGTCGACGCGATTGTCCAGCACTGCCATACGCTGATCTCCGGGAACATGCCGTTCGACGCCTACTGCGGCGGACGTGCGGATGCGCTGACACCCCAGCAGATAAAGGGGATGGAGCTCTTCCGCCAGCGGAATTGCCTGTCCTGCCACGACGGCCCCGCGCTCGGCACGCTGAAGATGTCCGAAGGCCGCAAGGTGCCCGCGCTGCGCGGCATTTCGCGGCGGCGCGTCTATCTCTCCGACGGGTCCTGCGGCGATCTGGGCGCGGTCCTCGCACGCATGCCGGAAGGGAACTTCGAGGCCGAGGAACGCGCCGCCGTTGTTTCGTTCCTGAAGGCGCTTTGAAAATGAAATTTGACCACTTGCACATTCTCCGCAAGTTTGCTATAGTATCTGCTCCGTTTTGGAAAAACAAGGAAACTAACATTCATGCCGACCATTAATCAGCTGATCCGCAAGGGGCGTCACCCCCTCGCCACGCACTCCAAGTCGCCCGCGCTCAAGGCTTGCCCCCAGCGCCGCGGCGTGTGCCTCGTCGTCAAGACGATGACGCCTAAGAAGCCGAACTCCGCTCTCCGTAAGGTGGCCCGTGTGCGCCTGACGACGGGCGTCGAAGTGACGGCCTACATCCCCGGTGAAGGCCACAACCTGCAGGAGCACAGCGTCGTGCTCGTGCGCGGCGGCCGTGTGAAGGACCTTCCTGGCGTCCGCTACCACATCGTGCGCGGCGTCCTTGACTCGCTCGGCGTGAACGGCCGCAACCGCAGCCGCTCCAAGTACGGCGTCAAGCACCAGAAGGAAGAGAAGAAGTAAGGGGTTAGGTCATGTCCAGACGTTCCAAGAAGATCGAGAAGCGGGTTTCCGTTGACCCCAAGTTCAATTCCGAGCTCGTCGCCCATGTCATCCGCGTCATCATGAAGGATGGCAAGAAGACGACGGCTGAGAAGATTGTCTACGGCGCCATCGAGAAGATCGGCGAGGAGATCAAGAAGAACCCCGCCAAGTTCGAGAAGACCGAGGGCGACCAGAAGGTTGCCGTCACGGAGCCGATCGAGGTCGTCTCCCAGGCGATCGAGAACATGAAGCCGAAAGTGGAGGTCAAGACCCGCCGCGTCGGTGGTACGACCTACCCGGTTCCGGT